>JABMRL010000193.1 GCA_013202615.1 Dehalococcoidia bacterium | reverse complement strand
TAAGATGGCCCTGGTGGTCTTTGACAAGTGCCAGCCGGAAAAGTGCCAGCATGGTAACTGTATGGCTCTGTCCGCCTGCCCGCACAAGCTGATTAAACAGGAATCCCCCTATCACAAACCCATGTTCCACCCATCGACCTGTCGTGGCTGTGGTGACTGCGCCCGCGCCTGCCCGCTAAAGGCGGTGCAGATAATGAGGATTTAAAAATGGGCAACCGGAAGCCGCGCCGCATCATGCACATTGACCTTGACGCGTTCTTCGTCTCCGTGGAGCAGGTGCTCGACCCAAAGCTGAAGGGCAAGCCGGTGGTCGTCGGCGGCAAGCCCGACAGGAGAGGAGTAGTGGCCGCCGCTTCCTACGAAGCCCGCGCCTACGGGGTGCATTCCGCCATGCCGCTGCTTACCGCCAGCCGGCTCTGTCCGCAGGCCATATTCATCGAGGGCAATTACAAACTTTACCGCGAGGCCTCACAAAAGTTCATGGCGATACTGGCTGACTTCTCTCCCTTCCTGGAGCCGCTGGGCATCGACGAAGCCTACCTTGATGTTACCGGATTCGAGTCGCTCCACGGCTCCATACCAAAGATGGCGGAGAAGCTCAAGCAGCGCGTCAAAGACGAGCTGGGCATCTGCGCATCAATCGGCATCGCCAGCAGCAAGGTGGTCGCCAAGATTGCCTCGGAAGCATCCAAGCCGGACGGACTGCTGGACGTCCCCGCCGGTGGAGAAAGCGCCTTCCTCGCTCAATTACCGGCGAACAGGCTGCCCGGCATCGGTAAAAAAAGCGAGCAGGTCCTGAAAAATCTGGGCATTGGCACCATCGGCCAGCTGGCAGCATTGCCCACAGAAACGCTGAAAAGCCACTTTGGAGCATTCGGCAAACTCATACACGACCACGCCAACGGCATTGACGACCGCAAAGTGGAGCCTCCCGCCGCCGCCAAATCAATCAGCCGGGAGACCACCTTCAACCGGGACACCAGGGACACAGCCACGGTACAGGCGACGCTCCGCTATCAAAGTGAGCGTGTGGGCAGCGAACTGCGCCAGAAAGAGAAACGGGCAAGGTGCATCACGCTCAAGCTGAGATACGCCGATTTCACCACCACCACCCGCCAGCAGACGCTGCTTAAATCAGCCGATACCGACCAGGCCATATTCGACACCGGCTTAAAACTGCTGAAAAACGAGATGTCACGAAGCAAGCAGGCGGTGCGGCTTATCGGCATCGGCGTGTCACATCTGGTAGAGGCCGGGAAGCAGCCGGATATGCTTGACCCGTCCGTTCAACGACTGGAACAACTGAACGCGGCAGTCGACCGAATCCGCAAAAAGTACGGCTTCAGCGCCATACAGACGGGAAGAACCTTGCAGCTGAGAGACATCTTCCCTGAAACCAGCGAGGGCTACAGCCTGCATACACCGAGTTTATCAAGATAAACCTGAGAGAAAGGCTAATCACGTCATATCCAGCAGCCGCTTCTGCCCTTCTATTTTCTGGATATCGGTGATGTCCTGTGTTACTTCAAGAATGCCGCGATACTTGCCTTCTTTATCATACACGGTAAAGTACCTGATATAGACCTTGCGCCCTTTCAGGTCAATCCAGAACTCGGCAGATTTTCTCTTCCCGGACTTCAATTCTTCGACCACCTGAATAACCTTGTCCAGGCTGTCTCTGGGGTGGCAGTTCTGCACCTGGCGGCCGATGACCGCCGGCGTCCGCCGGAATACCCTCTCGTCGTGCTTGCTGTAATACCTTACTGTATCGTTTTCATCAACGTAGGTCACGTCCAGTGGCAATGTATCGAAAATCGCCTCCAGTAACTCACCAGAAAACTGCTCCAGCATCTGGCACCTCCTTTTGTTTGATTTAGATGTACATATTAGCACTTAAATCATCCCAATTCCAGCCTGTTCAAGCCCTCTTGTAATCTCCACTCTCAACCGCTATAATGGTGGTAATTATTTTCTGGAAAAGGAGACTCGTCATGCCATCCTACGCCTTTTTTAAAAAACAATTCGTTCCCCTTGCCGAAGCCAACGTAAATATTATGACCCACGCCCTGCATTACGGAACGGCCGTCTTTGAAGGTATTCGGGGTAACTGGAACAGTCGGCAAAAGCAGGTATTTCTTTTCCGCCAGGAAGAGCACTACCAGCGGCTGATTAACGGCTGCAAGGTAATGAGAATGAAAATGCCCTACAGCATCGACGAGATGTGCCAGATAACGGTGGAACTGGCGCAGAAATGCGCCTTTGAGCAGGATATTTACGCGCGCCCTCTGGCCTACAAGTGCAGCGAGACTCTTGGTGTTCGGGTCCACGATGTAGAGGATGATTTTACCGTATTCATCATTCCCTGGGGCCGTTACATAGACGTTGATAAGGCCAGGTGCACTGTTTCCGCCTGGCAGTGCCCTACCGATAATTCCATTCCTCCTCAAGTGAAGATAATGGGCCATTATGCCGGCAATGCTATGGCCAAGTCAGACGCCGTAGAAAAGGGCTTTGACGAGTGCGTCATGCTCAGCCATGATGGTTACGTGGCTCAGGGCAGCGGCGAAAATATTTTTCTGGTAATAAACGGCAAGTTAATCACGCCGCCCACCTGGAACAACATCCTGCCGGGGATTACCCGCGACTCCGTAATCACGCTGGCCAAAAATGAGCTCGGCATTGAGACGCAGGAAAGGCCGGTTGACCGCCTTGAACTCTTCCTTGCTGACGAGGTTTTCCTCACCGGCACGGCCGCGCACGTCACCCCGGTCGCGGAAATAGACCATCGCCAGATAGGTGACGGGGAAATCGGCAAAATAACCGGGCAGCTACAGAAAATCTATGCCGACGTAATACGAGGGGATAACAACAAGTATCTCCACTGGTGCACGCCCGTCTACAAGAAATAGCTTAATCCCTGACCGGGCCGATCTGAAAAGATTTCGTCAGGCAGAGAACCTGGCTGCTGTGCTCCAGAGCCGTAGTGAGGTTGTAGGCCTCCTCAAGCCACTGCCCGATAGCAAAGCTGCCGTGATTGTGCACCATAATTATG
>JABMRL010000192.1 GCA_013202615.1 Dehalococcoidia bacterium | reverse complement strand
GGGTAATAGATAAGAGATGATTCACTTGACTAACTATCGGAAGTAGTTTTAAGGGATACTATACCATATGAGATACTATAGAGGGATACTAAGAAGAACTATTAGAGGGATACTCTTCCTATAGGGATACTATTATATAAGGACACTGTTGAAACTAGAAACTTGATTAACAAAAAAGAGAGGGAGAATGGCTGATTTAAATAAGGCTGAGAAAAGGTTACGGTGTGGTGTTGAGAGTAAATGATGTACATGGGACTAAAGTACTAGGACTAAATATATACCCATTATGTACAGGACACTTGACTCGTGCGATGCGAACGCAGCGCTCTCCCAATTGAGCTATATCCCCACGCACACCAGAATTATACCACGCCCGCTGACCTCGCAGTTAATGCTCGACCCGTTCCACCCGATATCGCAATTTACCCGCCGGCACGGTCACCTCGACCGTGTCTCCCCTGCTCCGACCGATAAGTGTTTTGCCCAGGGGTGAAGCGCTGGAGATTTTACCCTGAGTCGGGTCTACCTCCTTGGGGTTGACTATTATATAGTGCAGCTCTTCTCCCGAAACGAGGTCAGACAGTACGAGGCGGTCACCAATAATAATCTTGAGACCTGACTTTTGCGTTTCATCTATGACCCTGGCCGCTTTGAGCGTCTCTTCCAGCTCCCTGATACGTCCTTCCAGATGACCCCGCTGCTCCCTCGCCGCCGCCAGAGGTGCGTTTTCCTTAAAATCCTTGTCGGCGGCCGCGTGACGTATCTGCTCTATAAGCTCCGGTCGCCTGTCCTTCAGCGAGTTCAGTTCGTTTTCAAGCCCGGCATATCCCTGGCGTGTCAGCTCAATCACTTCGGGCAGTCCCTGCCTGTTCGCCGGTGATGAGCTGGCCCTTGCTTTCTTTGCCTTGAGGTGGACCGCCAGGTTAATTTTGTTCCATCCTGTTTTTTTGGCGTGTGTAAGAAAGGCTCGCAGCCGGTCAAGCTTCCTCCCATAATCGGTATCAGACAAAGACAATCGCTCAGCATAGTTGGCCACTTCCCGCGCATTGATACCGGCCAACGCCCGCTCACGTCCAAACCAGCGGACAAACTTGTATATTTCCGGCTGGCTGACTTCCCTTTCCCCGAATGTCAACCGGGCCAGAAACTGACCCGCCGCTTCCTCCAGACTAATGTTCGATGCGTTTTTTTCTTCCATAGGACTAACTGGACAAATTATTTTATATTCTTGCTGCTTCTGAATGGAAGCCTGATGCTCCCGAGTACCGTGGCGACCACAGCGCGTCTGAGCAGCTTCATGATTGCCCGGCTGTGCCAGTCAAAGGACACGTCCGAGGCTTCAAGCAGCGCCGCATCGATGTGATTCTTCTCGACCAAATCGAATAAACGGTCTATCTGCTGGTCGCTCAAACGCTCGAACAGCTTTCTCGCCCTGTAGCCAATCATAAGCTCATGGCCAAGCTTGCGCCTCCATTCCCGGTCGTAGCGGGACAGATTTTTCGCCGATAAATCATCCCGATGCAGGGCCTTGCTCAACGTATCGGCGGCGATATCGGCACAGAGCATGCCGTAATAGATGCCACCACCGGTGGTCGGCTTAACCTGACCGGCGGCATCGCCCACCGCCAGAACTCTGTCGCCATACGTCCTGCGCAACGGCTTGAGCGGTATGGCATCATAGCTGGGTTTACCCTCGCCGGGCACTATTCTGCCCTGAGACGCCAGCAAATCCAGCAGCTTTTTCAAATACTCATCGGGGGTCTTACGCGCCAGCAGACCAACGCGGGCCTTTCCATCAGCCGTCGGCACGAGCCAGCCGAAGAACCCCGGCGCCGTTTCCCGTCCAAAATACACCTCAACCTCGTCTGCCTCTTTCGCGGGCACCTCTATCTGCGCACCAGCGACGAAGTCGTCCGTTTTCCCCAGCCTCATCACTTCGGTAAGCCGGGTGCCATAGCCACTGGCGATAACCACTGCCCTGGCCATCAGACTGTCACCCCGCTTACGGCAGTAGACTTCCACACCTTCCCTGGTCATCCGCATATCATGAACAGCACTGTCAAACAGGTATTGCGCCCCTGCGTTCTGTGCTCTCCGCGCCATGGCAATATCAAATGCTGCCCGGTCCAGAATGCTGGCCTGATACTCTTCTCGTTTTATGTAAAGCATCTTACCCGACGGCGAGAACAAACGGGCGCTTTTCACCCTGCGCAGGATAACACTGTCGTCAATGTCAAAAATGCGGACACATTCCTGCCCGACGATGCCGGTGCAGCTTAACTTTTCCCCCACCCCGTTTCCCTTCTCCAGGACAACAGCCTTCCATCCCTGCCGCGCCAGCATGTATGCGGTGCGACTTCCCGCCGGGCCACCACCGATAACAATTACATCGTACATCACAAGCCAACCGGGCTTAATATTACCGTAAAGGATGAAACAATGCCATAATAAGAAATCTGGCCCTGAAATTCAAGGCGACATTCCGAGAGTACGCAATGCGCTTGCTTTTCATTGCCCGCCAGGCAAGATTATGCTACTATATTGGGAAAGTTCTGGTCAGCAACGGGGTGTAGCGCAGCCTGGTAGCGCACCTGAATGGGGTTCAGGTGGTCGTCGGTTCAAATCCGACCACCCCGACTTTTTTAAAATGCTTCCTCCGCTACTGCCGCCAAACTGAGCCGCTTTTTGGAAGCAGGTCAGGCCGCTGACAGCTCGGGTTTGGTATACGCTTCGTTC
>JABMRL010000191.1 GCA_013202615.1 Dehalococcoidia bacterium | reverse complement strand
TTGGCAAAGCCCGGGGCCGGGGAAACGGAGTCCTGCATAACCAGGTACTGGACTCCTTCCCGGTTTATAAACGGAGAGTCATCTACCTGGCTCTCCATATTAAATACCGCCAGGTCGCCATAGGCGACGGCACGGTCCATCGATTCCCAGGTTGCATTCTGGTGGCGAAGCTGCTCAATTACTTCATTTACATTCGCAGCGGTCACCTTTACCGACTCGGGTTTCATTTTAACGCTCTGGTAGTCTCCCAGCTGGACCACAGGCGCTAAAGGCACCCTGGCCTTGAAGATAACCGGGTCCGTCTGTAACAGCTCAACCTCCGGTCGGGCAATGGCTTCTATCTGTTGTTCTTCGATTGCCTTTTCGTATGCCTGCGGCAGCAACTGGTTGATTGCATCCTCAAGAACGCTGTCGCTGCCCAGATATCGTTCCAGTACGGCACGCGGTGCCTTTCCCTTACGAAAGCCGGGGATATTGGCCCGCCTGGCGAGGCGTTGGTAGGATTCTGTCATTGACGCCTCAACTTCCTGTGGTTCCATCTCAATGGTAAGAAATGCCTGGTTGTTCTCTGTCTTCTCTCTGGTTACTTTCACTATTGCTTCACCATCTCAATCCGTGCTTTTTTCTCCTGGAAATATTTTAGGAAACCGGTGACGTTCATGGCGACTATTCCGCTTGCCAGATATTGATATAGAGATTCCGATTCCCGAGCCGGTTCCAGTTCTGAATAAAGTTGCGCCCTTATTTTTTTGAAGGCAGCTTCAAAGCCCTCTTCATTGAAAGTCCGGGATATGATTGTATTCCAGGTTTTAAGTTTGTTCGTGGCGATATCTATGCTCTCTCTGACTCTGTCCGTGGCACCGAAATGAGCGAAGTAAATCAGGTCTGCATTTAACTCCATAAGCTTCTCCAGTGATGTCAGGGACAGCTCAAGGTCGAAGGCAGGGGGTGGCGTGGCGGGCATCAGTATCTTGCCTCCCGCAACTGAGATACCAATCGCATCGCCGCTGAATACGCCGTTATTCCGACTCTCCAGGATACATATTTGATGCGGGGCATGTCCCGGCGTATGGAGAACCCGCAGGCTTTGCCTTTCACCGAGTTCGAATACTTCGCCACCGGATACCGGTATAATTCTCTCTTCGTCAATCGGCGTCACCGGACCGGTCTTTTGCACCATTCTTGCGCCCATGGTGGAAGCAAAGCTCTTCATCAGTTTCTCCGGGTTAATCAGGTGCCGGGCGCCTTTATGGTGAACGATAACCTGCGCCTGCGGCAAATATTTCAGCAGCTCACCCGCCCCGCCGGCATGGTCCAGATGGATATGGGTGGCTATGACGTAGTCGATTTCCTCCGGGTCAACTCCTGCCCTTGCTATACCGTCCAGGACTGCATTCACCGAGGTGGTCGGGCCGGTATCAATCAGCGCCTTTTTCTTTTCGTTGATGAGGTAAACGCTCCCCCACTCCGGGATGGAATAAAGCGCGTCGTCAATCAGGATTATGTTTTCGGCTACTTCTTTTATGTCAACCATTTACTCTTCTTCTTCACGTAAAAGGATGTGCAGTTCGGCAAGCTGTTCTTCCGTTACCGGCGCCG
Source organism: Dehalococcoidia bacterium (assembly GCA_013202615.1). GTDB lineage: Bacteria > Chloroflexota > Dehalococcoidia > Dehalococcoidales > RBG-16-60-22 > E44-bin89. The sequence goes on along the minus strand of JABMRL010000191.1, from coordinate 1,142 downwards.
GCGCATTGAAGGTAAGGTCCATGGCGCTCTGGGTCTTGGGGAAAGCAATCACCTCGCGAATGGTCTCTCTACCCGCCAGCAGCATCACGACACGGTCAATGCCCAGCGCGATACCGCCGTGTGGCGGCGCTCCATATTCAAATGCCTCGAGCATATGCCCGAAGCGTTCTTCAATCTCATCATCTGTGTAGCCCAGCAATCGGAATACCTTGCGCTGGAGTTCCGCCGTGTGTATTCTGAGGCTTCCGCCTCCGATTTCAAAACCATTGCATATCATGTCGTAATGCTTGCCGCGCGCTTTTCCCGGGGAAGTATCCAGAAACGGCTCGTCTTCAGTCCATGGTCTGGTGAACGGATGGTGCTCCGATTCCCAGTAACCGGTTTCTTTATTTTTCCTCAGCAGCGGGAAATTCTTGATGTAGGCGAAGGCGAACCTATCGGGGTCAGCCAGTTTCAATCGTTGTCCCATTTCCTGGCGCAGTGCACCGAGCGAAATGTTTACCGTACTGGCATCCCCGGCCACTACCAAAAGCAGGTCGCCGATGGTTGCCTCCATGCGCTCTGCCATTTCTTTTACCTGTTCCAGCGTCAGGAATTTGGCCGCTACCGAGTGAATCATATCGTGAGTCATCTTATCCAGGCTGTCACCTTTTGCATCACCGAGGGCTATTGTTATCAGGCCGCCTGCTCCGCAATCACGCGCCAGCCGGTTCAGGTCATCAAGCTGTTTCCGGCTGTAAGCGGCGCAACCGGGCGCACGAATGCCCTTTACCTTTCCACCATCAGCAATGGCCGACGTGAAAATGCCGAAACTCGACTGCGCCGCGATGTCAGACAGGTCTTTCAGCTCGATGCCGAAGCGCAGGTCAGGTTTGTCCGTGCCATAGCGGTCCATAACATCGGTATAGCTGAAACGCGGGAAAGGTTCAGTTATCTTCATATCCGGCTTGAGGGTCTTTACGAGAGTGATAAACAGTCGTTCCAGCAAGTTTAAGATGTCTTCGTCTTCAACAAAGCTCATTTCCAGGTCGAGCTGGGTGAATTCAGGCTGGCGGTCGGCCCTTGTGTCCTCATCGCGAAAACAGCGGGCAATCTGATAATATTTCTCCATGCCAGCGACCATCAGCAGTTGCTTGAGCTGC
>JABMRL010000031.1 GCA_013202615.1 Dehalococcoidia bacterium | reverse complement strand
GCAAAGAGCTCGTTAATTCTGACGGAGGTGTTATAGACGCGGAGCATGTTGGGTACCGTGACGCCCCCGGTGCCTCTGACGGCGATTGCCTTGAGGTTTTTTGAACCCATCACCGCCCCCATTCCGCCGCGACCGGCCGCCCGGATATCACAGAGAATCATGGCGTAGGGCGCTTTTTCCTCACCGGCCAGCCCGATGGTGGCGATGTGTATTTCCTCATCGCCAATCTCACCACGCAGCATATCCTGCGCCGTGAACGGGTCTTTGCCCCAGAGGTGGCTGGCATCTCTGATTTCGACTTTGTCATCGTCAATCCAGATATAGACGGGTTTGTCTGCCTTGCCTTCAATTATCAGGCCATCGTAGCCGGCGAACTTGAGCTCCGGGCCCAGAAAGCCGCCGAAGATACTGTGGAAAAACGATTTGGTGTACGGTGACTTGGCACAGAAAGAGGAGCGCGAGGCTGCCGGTATCATCGTGCCGTTGACCGGTCCGGTCATCATGACCAGCTTATTCTCCGGCCCCAGCGGGTCGATTTTGGGCGGGATTTCTTCGTACAGGATTCGGGCCGTTAAGCCGACGCCGCCAACGAAGTCCCTTGCCCAGTCCTCCCTGAGGTCTTCCCTGGTGATGCCTTTATTGCTGAGATTGACCCGCAGTAGCTGCCCGATGTATCCGCCGTAAGGAAAGCTCTTTGCCATGATTAACCTCCTCCTATAGGAAAGATAATGGCGAGTTCATCGCCGTTGTGAATTTTATAATCCATATCAGATGTGGATCTGATAATCGTTTCGTTCAGTTTCATGAGGAAAGGGGCTATTTGACCGGTCTCCGGGTCCCAGATTTTCTCTTTGAAAGGCTGTCCGTACCGGCGTAGCAGTTCTTCGAAAAGCCCGCCCACTGTCTCCGGTCCGTTGATGTCTATTTCAACGACCTCCGAACCCAGCACGTCTCTAATCACGGAGAAACTTTTTACCTTCACCCGGGCCAATTCCTGTCTCCTACTTGCTCACCGATTCCAGCCATTCTTCGGCAATTTTCCTGGCTTCCGATACCTTCGGTCGTTCCGGCTTGGTTTCCATTTCCTGCCACTCGATTGCCTTGGGCAGGCAGAACTGGACACAGGCCGGATTGCCAAAACAGTAATCGCAGTTATCCAGGATTATGGGCACGGGAATCTCGGGGATTCCCACCAGGCGTACTTTGATTCTTGAATCTCGGGGGTTGAAGACGCTCGTTTTTACTGCGGAGCAGGCCAGTTCACACAGCTTGCACCCGGTGCATTTTTCCATGTGTACTTCAATATGCTTTTCCAAGACCGGACCTCCTCGTGTGTTATTCTTCAGGCTTTCAAAAGGGTTATCAGGGCATCTTCCTTGGCCAGCTTGATATGCGTACGCATCATTTTCTCACATAGTTCCGGGTCTTTCAATCTCAAAGCCAGCAGTATCTTCCGGTGACCATCGAGCGTTCTCTGCGCACCTTCAATGGATTGCAGGGTTACTTTACGGTGCCGCAGCACCTGTTTTCTCATATCAACAATCAGCCGGTAGAGGCGTGACGTATCCGAAACAAGCTCATGCAGGTGGTCATGGAAGCGGGTGTTCCATTTGAAGACATCGTCCATCCTGCCTGCTTCCAGCGCTGCCTGTGCCTTATCGATGAAATTGTTTAGCTGATTAAGGCTCTCTTCACTTATTCTTTCCGAGATGATGCTGAGGGCATATCCTTCCAGAATGGCCCGGATTTCAAACAGCTCTTCCATCTCCTCCCTTGAATCTCCGGAGACAATGAAGCCCCTCGTTGCCAGGGGGCGAACCAGGCCTTCGGCTTCAAGTTTATAGAGAGCCTCTCTCACCGGAGTACGACTCACTCCCAGCGTTTCGGCAAGGTGCTCTTCAGTCAGTCTTTCCTTCGGGCTGAGGCGACCGGAAAGAATCGCCGTCTTCAGTTTCTCGTAGACTTTTTTCCGGGCGGGGACATCTCTACTTACGATTCGACCATCCACAGCCATTTCGCGGTAATTGTATACAATTATGGCATAATTTGTCAATGGGTCTGCCTTGATTGCCTCTAGATGTCGATTTATTGTATACATTAACTGGAGGAATGATAATTATTTCAAGCATTTTACTGAGAAGAGATTTTCAGAGATGAAAATAAAGGCCGATTATTTTCAGTAGCGGTTAATTCCGTTCGTATTCGCATAATTTTCCACTTGACAGCAATGGTATGGTTTAGATAACATACTGCTGAAGAGGCAATGAGAGAAATATATCTCGACCTTTGTTTGATGGCTTCCAGCGCCCCCCGATTAAAGCTCGGTAAGAGCTTTTTTTATTTCCGTAATATTCAATTCAGGAGCAGGTAAATTGGTTAAATTTTCATTCATGCCCAGGGGTAAAATATTTTTCGAGCTTTATGAGGAAAGTGCGGTAAATATGGTCAAGACCGCTGAGTTGATGAAGGACATGGTCGATAGCTGGGAAAATATTGAGCAAAAGGTTGAGCAGATAGACGAATATGAGCATATAGGTGACAATGTCACGCACAAGATTATCGCGCTTTTGCATCGTACTTTTGTAACGCCGTTTGACCAGGAGGATATGGCGCTCCTGGCCCATTCTCTCGACGACATTGTGGACCTGATACATGCTGCCGCGGTGGCGATGCTTATTTACAAAATAGATACTCCCAAAGAAGGAGCCAAAGAACTGGCCGGTATCATAGTAACCGCGACCAAAGAAGTGGCAGTGGCGTTAAAACAATTGCGCAATCAGCCCAAACTGAAACAGGTTCTGGAGCACTGCATAGAGATTAACCGACTTGAAAACGCGGCCGATACAGTCTTTCGAAACGCAATGGCTGAGCTCTTTGATAACTGCAGCAACACTGCCGACATAATAAAATGGCGCGAAATTCTGGAACACCTGGAGAGCGCGACCGATAGATGTGAGGACGTGGCCAATGTCCTTGAAGGGGTAGCCCTCAAGCATGCCTGATGCCTCTTTTCCGCTCCTAGTCATAGTCATTGTCCTGGCCGTTGGTTTTGGGATTGTAAACGGTTTCAATGATGCGACCAATGCTATTGCTCCGGCCATTGGCACCAGAGCCCTCTCCCCACAGAGAGCACTAATCATAGCGGTAATTGCCAATTTTACCGGCGCCGCCACCGGCACCGCAGTGGCGCACACGATTGGCAAGGGCATCATTATCCAGGACGTAATTTCCTATCAAACGATTATTGCGGCACTGATTTCCATAATAGTCTGGGGGTGGTTCGCGACATGGCTGGGACTGCCCATCAGCATTCACCACGGGTTCATTGCCGGCCTGGCGGCGGCCGGGATGGCGGTAGCGGGTAATGCCGCGGTGGTATGGAGCGTCATGCAACGCGTACTATCCGCTGTAATTATCGCTCCCTCTCTGGGTTTTATCGGCGGCTTTATTATCATGCTTGGCTTGTATTGGTTTTTACATAAAAGCAGGCGTGACCGAATGCGCCGTGTTTTCAGCCGGATGCAGTATGCGAGCACTTTCTTCATGGCCTACAGCCACGGCAAGAATGACGGCCAGATGCCCATCGGTGTAATCACCATGGCCCTGGTGATTTACTATAACGATGTCGGTATCTGGGACCGCCTGTCCGTATTGAACCCCGATACATGGTGGGTAATCGTTGTTTCAGCGGCGGCGATAAGTATCGGTACCGCGTTAGGTGGTCAGCGGGTTGTCAAGACAGTTGGTATGAGGATGACGAACCTGCGGCCGGTTCAGGGGTTCACTGCCCATCTTACCGCGGCGTCGGTGATTGAAACCGCGTCTCATTTTGGCATTCCGGTCAGTACCACCCATTGTGTCTGCGCTTCGGTGATGGGGGTGGGGTCCACGCAACGATTTTCCGCGGTCCGCTGGGGAATTGCCGGCAATATCGTAATCGCCTGGATACTTACCTTTCCCATTTGCGGCATATTGGGTTACGTTTTCACCCTGTTGCTTAACATGGTATTCTAAACCCACGGGGAAGGCTTAAGGTATAGCTATGAAAAAAGGGGGATGCTGACATCCCCCTTCTCTGCAACTAAAGGACTAACCGGTTAATTCTTGCTTATCTCTTCAATTTTCACTTCGCCATTACTGGCGATATGACCTTTATAGAGCAGTAATTCGGGATACTTGTAAAGGTCATTAAATCTTCTTATGGATATCTTCTGGTCATGGGCTTTTGCCCAATCGTAAATAAATATAGAATCCTGGCGTACCTCATTGGAGAGCATTCGACGTCTGATATACCACAGGCGCAGGAGCTCTTTGGGTCGAAGGTTGTATTTAGTTTCCAAAATGTTCAACACGTTTGCCGGCCAATGTCTATCGCCATTTCGAAGTACAAGCCTGTATAATTGTGCCGAAACTCTGGTCAACTCTGTCTTAAATTTATTAACCATGGCTTCCCTCGATTAACGGTTTATTATTTGTTTTTTAGCAGCCTTCTTGGCAAGAAAAGACTTAGTCTTGATTATACCTATTATACTTTACCTGGTTGTCATGTATCCGATATTAGGCAACCGTTTATATGAATACCACTACATGAATAATAGTTCAGAGATAATCCGTTTGTCAATACGTTTGATTAGTGCTTAAGTACTGGTTAATAAATATTTGTATTTTGGATATAAGGTATAGTAAATCATATTGTAAATATGCAGTGTAAAAAATTATTAGCATTTATGGCTTGCAAAGTTGGTAATTATATGTTATAAAAGACATTGCGTTGTTTTGCGTGAATTTGATTAATTATTATTTCTTCAAAATAAACATGTATTTATCCATAGTTGAAAGCCGGGTGAGATAAAAAATGCAGAAATTCAGATTCTTAACAAACCACGCTTTAGTGCTGAGTCACATTGCGCGGCAACCTCGCATTACGGCGCGAGAACTGTCAGATATTATCGGAATATCAGAAAGGGCGACGCATAATATCATCGGGGACCTGCTTGAGGAAGAATATATAACCAAGAAACGCGAAGGAAGACGGAGCCGTTACCTGTTTAATCCAGACCGCTCCATAAGCTCCGCCGGCTGGGAAGATATGGCGGCCGGCTACCTGTTGACAGCAATTGGCTGGAAGAAACGGGGACGACCGCGTAAAGTTGATTAGTGCAGTTATACCTTAAAGTATCATGAAAGCAGTTGTTATCCGCAAAGATACAAAAAGAGTTGAAATCCAGGAAGTGCCAGAGCCAAATGTGCAGCCGGGCACTCTCCTGCTCAAGACCATTTACTGCTCTATCTGCGGGTCGGACATAGAGTATCTGGACGGAGCTCTTGATGACCTTGCCAGTTTTGGAGCGCATACCGGCGTGATACTGGGACACGAATGGACGGCAGAGGTTGCCGCTGTAGGAGAAGGGGTCAGCGGGTGGTCCGTTGGGGATAGAGCTGCATACTGCCCCACAAAGCGGTCGTGCGGGGTGTGCTATTTTTGTCGTCGTTTTATGTATCATCTCTGCATTGGCGGCGCCTCAAGAGGTTCTGTCTTTGGCGGACAGAGCTACGGGCTGAGGGGTGGCGCCATGGCCGAATATTTTGTTAAAAATGCCAGCATGGCGGAACCGGTTCCAGAAAACGTATCTTCAGAGGAGGCATGCCTGGCGGAGCCGCTGGCAACGGGCATAGGCTCGGTCACGGCTGCTGACCTGGGGTTGGGGAAATCAGCGGTTATCATCGGGTCCGGTAAAATTGGCCTGGGGGCCATGCTGTGTGCCAGAGCCAGCGGCGTAGCTCCGATTATTGTTGTTGATATGGTTAAATCGCGACTGGACAAGGCGCTGGAAATGGGCGCTGATGCCGCGCTCAACGCCGCCGAAATTGATATTATTCCTGAGGTCATTAAGCTTACCGACGCCGGCCCGGATGCGGTGCTTATCTGTGTACGCGAAGGAAAAGTCCTGAACCAGGCGGCCCAGATGGTCAGGCTGGGTGGCACGATAGCGCTGACGGGGTTCATAAACCCGATGCAGGCAGACCCCAGGCTCTGGACGGAAAAACAATTAACCCTGAGGGGGCACATCAGCGGCCCGGTGAAAACGGCGCTGAACCTGATGGAAAACAAGTCAGTAGATGTCAGGCCGCTAATCTCCGAGATTGTGCCTTTAGAAGATGCCCAGAGAGGGTTTGATTCAATACGGAGCGGGCAGAATATCGCGGTTCTGCTGAAGCCATAAAAGCGGGGAAGTTTTCAACCCTGTCCACACTGAACCATTAACCGGTTGACTTTGCTTCATCAACCTTATGCCATCAGATTGGTCCTGCCACCGTTGCAGGCAATGATTTCCGCCGTGATGAAGTCGGCATCGGCTGAGGCCAGGAACAGCGCCAGAT
>JABMRL010000030.1 GCA_013202615.1 Dehalococcoidia bacterium | reverse complement strand
GTGTTATGCGGGGCGGGCCAAGTACAGGGTTGCCAACCAGTCCTGCCCAGGGAGATGTCATGCAGGCCCGCTGGGGTACCCACGGCGACCACCCAATTATTGTCCTTACCCCTTCCTCGGTCTATGAATTTTTCGAACTCACCGTGCAGGCCTTCAACCTTTCGGAACGATACCGCACACCCGTCGTCCTGCTCGTCGATGAGATGGTGGCTCACATGAGGGAAGGAGTTATCCTGCCGGCCGAAGACAGCCTGGAAATCGAAGAAAGACCCCACCCCACCGTGCCACCGGAATGGTATATTCCCTACGCCGACCCGGGCACCGGTGTGCCGCCGATGCCTGCGTTCGGAGATGGTTACCGCTATCACGTGACCGGGCTGTACCATGATGTGAGGGGATATCCCACCGTTCGACCCGACGAAGTGGAACCGCTTATCCACCGGCTGTTCACCAAGATTTCCAAGGACTACGACCGCCTGCAGTGGTTTGACTCATTTGAGACTGAGGATGCCAAGGTAATGGTAATCGCCTATGGCTGTGTGGCGCGCGCCGCACACCGGGCGGTGCAAAAGGCACGAGAACAGGGGCTTCAAGTGGGTCTCATCAAGCTGAAAATACTCTGGCCTTTCATGCGCCGCACCGTAAGCAGAATACTGGAAAATTCGCAAAAGGTGCTGGTGCCGGAACTGAACGTCGGGCAGATTTCCAGAGAGGTGAAGAGGGTCAACCAGAGCCGCTGCGAGGTGCTCACCCTGAACAAGGTAGACGGTACGCCTATCAACCCCGCGGAAATACTGCAAAAACTGGAGGAAATCTATCCATGAGGGAAACGGCTCACCTCGTCCACGATTATCTCCGCTCAAGCAAAAAATTCCCGCATATATGGTGCGCCGGCTGCGGTATCGGCATTTTCATGCAGGCCCTGATTCGGGTCATCGACCAGAGCGAATACAGCAAAGACGACATCGTCCTCATCTCCGGCATCGGCTGCTCCGGTCGACTTCCGGTATATGTTGACTTCAACACGCTGCACACCACGCACGGGAGAGCGCTCACCTTCGCCACCGGCATAAAGCTGGCCAATCCCCGCCTCAAGGTGCTCACGGTGATGGGTGATGGCGACGCCGTTGCCATCGGCGGGAATCACTTCATACACGCCGCCCGGCGCAACGTTGAGATAACCAGCTTCATCCTGAATAACAATGTCTACGGGATGACCGGGGGGCAGACTTCGCCGACCACACCTCAGGGAGTCAAAACCACGTCATCGCCGTACGGTAACATAGAGCCTGATTTCGATATCTGTCGGCTGGCCGAGGCCGCCGGGGCGGTCTTCGTCGCCCGCTCCACCGTGTACCACACACGCCTTCTCGAGCGACTCATGGGCATGGCGCTGAAGAAACCGGGTTTTTCCGTGGTCGAAGTGGTGTCGCAGTGTTCCACCCATGCCGGCCGTTTTCTGGAACTCAAGTCGCCCGTGGAAATGATGAAGTGGCAGAAGGAGAACGCCATTCCGGTGGAGAAAGCGAAACAGCAAAGTGAAGCCGAACTGGAAGGAAAGATAGTCATCGGGGCTCTTGTGGATAGAGAAAGGCCAAATTACTATGAGCAATACCAAAACCTCCTCTCTGAAAAGCCAAAGGTATGAAATCCGCATAGCCGGCGCCGGAGGTCAGGGTATCATTTTAGCCGGCATAATTCTGGCCGAGGCGGGTATAACCCAGGACCTTCACGTGGCGCAGAGTCAGAAATATGGCCCGGAAACAAGGGGTGGTAACTCAATCTCCGAGGTCATTCTGAGCGATACGGAGGTCGATTTCCCCCAGTCCACTGAACTGGATGTGCTCATTGCCCTCACTCAGCTAGCCTGCGACTGTAACCTGTCGGAAATGAAAGAGGGCGGGCTGGTTATCGTTGATTCAGAAGAGATACGGCGAGTTCTCTGGGAGAAAACAATCTCAATCCCCTTCGGGGAAATAGCCCGGAAGGTCGGCGAGGAACGTACCATCAATATTGCCGCCCTCGGCTCCCTGGTACCCTTCTGTCCGCTCATCGACCGCCGCGCATTGACCAGAGCGATTGCCAACCGACTGCCTCCCGCGAAGCTGGAGGTGAATTTGCAGGCGTTTGACAAGGCGCTGGGATTTGCCCGCAGATTGAAAGGCCGTTTGAAAGACGCCGTAATCACGGAAGAGTACGAGATGTGAGGTCCGGGGCGCCGATAATGCCGCCGGGCCGAGCTAAGCCATTCAGCACAGCCGCCTCTCTACTATTTTATAACCGCCATACGCCTAGATATCAATTCCTGCAGAATGCACACATATTAAAGCAGATTATACTGTGATATAATTTATAGGTGAGGATATGGCGGTTAAGACGGTAGCCACCAATCGCAAGGCATATCATAACTATCATATCGGGGAGAGTCTGGAAGCAGGCATTGCCCTCACCGGCACAGAGATAAAGTCCATCCGGGAAGGAAGGGTGAGCTTGGGTGATGCCTATGTCAGGCCCGAGAACGGTGAGCTGTGGCTGCTGAATGCGTACATCGCGCGCTATGAAGCCGGAAGCTATATGAGCCATGAGCCGAACCGGCCGCGCCGACTCCTCCTGCACCGCAAGCAGATTGAGAACTTTATCGGGCAGCTGGCCGAAAAAGGCCTCACCCTCGTGCCGACGAAGCTGTACCTGAAGGACAGCCGGGCCAAAGTGGCCATCGCTCTGGCCAAAGGCAAGAAACTTTACGACAAGCGGGAGACCATCACCCGGCGCGAGGTGGAAAGAGAAATCGGGCGGGTGGTAAAGAGGCACAACCGTTAAAGGAGGTTTCGAGACAAGTTCGCCGCAGTCATGGGGACGCGTGGTTTCGACAGGGGACGTAGGCTACAGAGTTGCAGGCTGAGGTGTCACTACCCTCATAAAACAAGTGGCAAAAATTTAAACGGCGAACCTGAAGTCGTTTACGCTGCTTAATTAAGTAGCGCATCCAACCTGACCCCTCCTCAACGGGTTGGGATTGGGTGACGAAAAGTTGAGGTGCCGTTGCCGGACGTCGATAAAGGCGGCGTAAGAAATATCGACTGGTCTGGCTGAACTCGGTCGGCAGAGGTCAGCCGGATGAGATTAAAAAGCCGACTATGCCTGTAGCATACTCTGGGTCGCTTCTTCTGGACGGGGAGTTCGACTCTCCCCCGTCTCCACCAGAAACACAGATGAGCCGTTGAAAGGCTCATTTAAGATACGGATATCAGAC
>JABMRL010000190.1 GCA_013202615.1 Dehalococcoidia bacterium | reverse complement strand
GGGGAAGTGAAAGCCCTGAACGCCAGCGGGCGAGCCCCGTATGCCGCCAGCCTGGAGAAAATGAGGGAACTGGGCTTCCCGAAAATGCCGGAAACGGGGATTCATACCGTTACCATCCCCGGGACTCTGGATGGCTGGTGCACCCTGCTTGATTCCTGTGGCACGATGAGTTTGGAGCAGGTGTTGTCTCCGGCGATTGCCCTTGCCGAAGACGGGTATCCGGTTACGGAAACAATTGCCCACTGGTGGCAAGTTAGCCAGCCAAAGCTGGAGAAAGATGCCGCCGCCGCCCGGACCTATCTGCCTGGAGGGCGGGCACCTGAAGCCGGCGAGGTGTTTGCGCAGCCTGACCTGGCGAGCACATTTAAAAAAATAGCACGGGAAGGGCGTGACGTCTTCTACCGGGGCGAAATCGCCGAGGCGATTGTCGCCTGCTCCCAGCAACACGGTGGGCTTATTGCCATGAAAGACCTGAACGACCATACCTCCGAATGGGTAACGCCTATCAGTGCCAATTACCGTGGTTACGATGTATTTGAATGCCCGCCGAACGGGCAGGGGCTGGTAACGCTGCTCGCCCTGAATATGCTGGAAGGCTATGATTTAAGGTCGATGGAGCACAATTCGCCGGAATATCTGCACCTGCTCCTCGAAGCGCTGAAACTGGCCTTTGCCGACGCCGATAGGTACGTAGCCGACCCCGATTTTGTGAACACCCCTCTCAGGCAACTGCTTGCCAGGGAATATTCGGATAGCAGAAGAAACCTGATTGGTAAAAACAGGGCAGCGCAGAAGGTGGCGGCCGGAGTCCCAGGCGGTAAGGGGGATACGGTTTATCTGGCGGTGACGGACCGGGATGGCAACAGTATCTCTTTAATTAACAGCCTGTATCAGGCCTTTGGCTCCGGCGTCGTCGTTGGGGGGACGGGCATCTGCCTGCAGAACCGCGGCGCTCTGTTTTCTCTGGAAAACGACCATCCTAACGTTATCGCCCCGCACAAGCGGCCGTACCATACCATTATTCCGGCCATGGTCTTGCGGGATGGCCGACTGTTTCTGACCTTTGGCGTGATGGGCGGTTTCATGCAGCCGCAGGGGCAGGTACAGGTGCTGCTCAATATCGTCGATTTCGACATGAATGTGCAGTCCGCGCTGGACGCGCCGAGGCTCAGGTACATTCAGGCAAGCAACGAATGCGCCTTTGAACCGGGAATTCCAGACAGCACCCTTCAGTTGCTGGCGGGAAAAGGACACCAGGTTACCCGTCTGGATGACCCGTACTCGCAGCAGTTCGGCGGGGGGCAGGTAATTACGGTGCGTTCTGAGAGCGGGGCGCTCATTGCCGGTTCCGACCCGCGTAAAGACGGCTGCGCCATGGGAACGTGGTAGGCGTATGATGCTCTATACTTGTTAAGCGAAAGATAAGTTTAAGCACATTAATTCACCAAACCGGGTATATATAAGCCATTTTGTTTTTCATTTCCGTAGGAGTATCCCCCACACGCCAACCCTCGGCGGTAGTTTCAAGAAACCAGTATTTTGTGCCTACATATTCGTAGTAATAACCATATGAGAGTGGTACATCAACGCCAAGGGCTATGTGATGTTCGCTTTCCAGATGTAATAAAACCACATTTATCCCTAAGCTATCTAACAAGGTGGCGACAAGTATCGATGTATCTTCGCAGTCACCTCCTCTTTCGAATAAAGTCTCCACAGGGTATCTAGGGTATTCATCACGGCCTTTCGTATCATAATCGACTGTATATGGCATACTTTGCACGAAGGAAGCTACATAATCAGCTAGTTGCCGGGCATTGTATCTTTTAGTATCTGCTATTTCACTAAGCTGATTGACTAGGGACTTGATACTTGGGTCAGATTTCGACTCTTTAACCATATCAACAAGTCCTGCAACATCCCTCGGTCGTGGTTTCTCGGAATAATTTACATAGCTTGATAGGGTAATAGCTACATTAAGCTCTCTATTTCCATTGTAGTTCCATTTGTAGTATTGAGGCACGTCTATGCTCAATACTTCATTAAGACGATTGCCTAAATTAATAATATTCCTTGATTTCTCACTTAATTGTTGTTTATAGTCGTCTATTTCTTCTCTGGCTTCGTCCAAATCATACTCTAGACTTACATTTTGCTCTTCCAAAGAGCCGATTTGAGTTCTTAAGCTCGCAGATTGTGTCTCTAGTCCGCTTATTTGTGATTCTTGGTCTTGTATAAATACTTCCTTTTGAGTGATTGTCTGTTCAAGGTTGCTATTTACCTGTTTCAAGTTTGTCACGTCTGTTGTTAAGTTGTTGATTGTTCCTATATGTCTAACGATTTCAGGCATATACATCGAGTATCCTACACGATACCCAGCACCAATACCTCCTCCAAGAAGTACTACTGCTATGACTACTAATATGATAATCCGCCTCATCTTTCACCTCCTTTACTTCGGCTCGGACAAAGTTTAGTTAATTATAGTATGTCCTAATGAATTGTCAATTAAAGATACAGAGAGTTATATTCACATTCGAAAAAGTATGCTTGGGTGTTGGATGGTCAAGCAGGCGGAGAAAGGGCTGCATTAACCGACTTCAGGCCAATCCGTAATACTCCGGTCTGGTGCGCACCTCGTTGATAAAGTCGGCCACCATGTCTTC
>JABMRL010000189.1 GCA_013202615.1 Dehalococcoidia bacterium | reverse complement strand
GTGGAGCACGGCGTGGTCATACTGGCCACTGGCGGCACGGAATATAAGCCCACCGAATATCTATACGGTCAGTCGGACCGGGTGCTAACCCAGCTTGAGCTTGAAGAAAAAATTGCCGGAGACGGTGACGAAGCCAAGAAACTGAATTCAGTGGTCATGATACAGTGTGTCGGCTCGCGGGAAGAGGGGCACATGTATTGCAGTCGCATCTGCTGCACTCAGGCGGTAAATAACGCCCTGAAATTAAAAGAGCTTAATCCTGGTACCGAGGTCTATGTGCTCTACCGCGATATACGCACCTACGGGATGAACGAGCTGCTCTATCGTCAGGCGCGGGAACAAGGAGTGACCTTTATCCGTTATGACGTGGAGAGGAAACCAGAAGTAGGTGAAGAAGGCGGTAAACTGGGAATAAGCGTCTATGATGAGGTGCTGGGCGCGGAAATTCAGCTTGAGCCTGACCTGCTGGTGCTGAGTGCTGCGGTTCGTCCTCAAGCCGATGCCGAGGAGTTTGCCAGCCGCTTGAAGCTGCCCCTCACCCAGGACAAATTTTATATGGAAGCGCATATGAAACTGCGCCCGCTGGACTTCGTCAACGAGGGAATGTACCTGTGCGGGCTGGCCCACTCTCCCAAGTCCATCTCGGAGTCAATTGTGCAGGCCAGGGGGGCGGTGTCGCGGGCGATGACCATCCTCTCCAAGCCGTACCTGATGGTCGGCGGGGTGGTCTCGGTGGTGGACGAGAACCGGTGCGTCGCCTGTCTTACCTGCGTGCGGTCCTGCCCGTTTGGTGTCCCCAGGATAAACGAGGAAGGGGTGGCCTGCATTGAAGCGGCGGCCTGCCAGGGCTGCGGCATCTGCGCCAGCCTTTGCCCGCGCAAGGCGATTAAATTACAGCATTATAAAGATGAACAGATAACGGCCAAGACGGCGGTTCTGGCCGGGAGTTAAGGGAAAGGAGTTGACATGGCCGGAGAATATGAGCCGAAGGTAGTCGGGTTCTGCTGTCACTATTGCGCCTATTCGGCTGCTGACCTCGCCGGTTCCATGCGCCTGGAGTATGCCCCCAACGTGCGCATCGTCAAGTTGATGTGCACCGGCACGGTGGATACCATCCATCTGCTCAAGGCGTTTGAAGACGGCGCTGACGCTGTCTTCGTGGCTGGCTGAGAGGAAGGCGATTGTCATTTCCTGGAAGGAAATCTCAGAGCCAAGAAGAAGGTTGAGCAGGCCAAGAAGCTGCTCGAAGAAGTGGGCATTGAGCCGGAACGAGTCGAGATGTTCCATATGGGTGCCTCCGATGCCCCGCTGTTTGCCGCTGTCTGTAACGAGATGACGGAACGGGCAAAAAATCTGGGCCCCAGCCCTCTGAAAAAGGAGAAGGTGAAGCCATGATAGTTGCCGATAGGAAACCGTTTGAGGAGATAAAGGAAAAAATCAAGGACTGCAAGAAACTGCTGGTCCTTGGCTGTGGTACCTGTGTCAGCGTCTGCCAGGCCGGTGGCGAGAAGGAAGTGGAGCTGCTGGCCACGGAGCTCAGGATGGCCAACAAGTTGGATGGTCGCGAGGTTGAAATCGGTGAGATGACCATCCAGCGCCAGTGCGACCGTGAGTATATCGAGCCGATAATCGAGAAGATGAGGGAATATGACACTGTTCTGTCCATGGCCTGTGGCGCCGGGGTGCAGTTCGTCGCCGAGATACTGGAAGAAATGCCAATAATTCCGGCGGTGAACACCCGTTTCATCGGGGTAACGGCTGATGAAGGCCTCTGGCTGGAGAAATGCCGGGCCTGCGGCAACTGCCTGCTGGCCGACTACGGCGGTATCTGCCCCATAACTATGTGCGCCAAGAGCCTGGTCAATGGACCCTGCGGCGGTTATAAAGACGGTAAGTGCGAGACCAGCCCGGAGCGGAACTGTGCCTGGGTGATGATTTACGAGCGCCTCTCCAAGCAGGGCAAGCTGGAAAAAATGCGGGAGACCTCGGCTCTTAAGGACTACAGCGCCCAGAGCCACCCGGCGCGGCAGGAGAACGAAGCGTATACCAAACCCGAGCTGTCAGCGGCCTGACCTGCTTCCAAAAAGCGGCTCAGTTTGGCGGCAGTAGCGGAGGAAGCATTTTAAAAAAGTCGGGGTGGTCGGATTTGAACCGACGACCACCTGAACCCCAT
>JABMRL010000188.1 GCA_013202615.1 Dehalococcoidia bacterium | reverse complement strand
GGGGGACACAGGGGGTGAGGATGATAAAAAATCAGGAGGTATTTTAAAAATGGGCTATCTTTCCCCCACGCTCGCGGTCAGAAACATGAAGGCGACCATCGCCTTTTACCGGGATGTCCTGGGCTTCAAGACGGGCATGATGTTCCCTGACGCCAGGAACCCGGAATACGCTGACCTGTCCAGGGACGACATGGTGCTGATGGTCATTCCCGCCGCCAACTGCGGCATCGGCGCGGAGGCAAAGCTGGGGGCGGGGGTCAATTTCTATATGCAGATTGACGGCAGTATCGACGAGTATTATGAGCAGGTCAAAAAGAAGGGCGCCAGGATAATCACCGGCATCAAAGACGAGCCTTTCGGCATACGCGACTTCACCGTTGAGGACATCAACGGCTACCAGTTCACCTTCAACCAGATAGTCGGTAAAAAATGCCTGAGCTGCGGCATGCCCATGAGCAAGCTGGAGGATTATGGAGGTGGCAACCCGGCATACGTCTACTGCGTGCACTGCGCCAACACTGACGGCAGCCTGAAGAAATACGAAGAAGTCTATGAAGGCATGATTGGCTTCATGATGAGCACCCAGAACATGGAACGGGCCACCGCGGAGAAAGCCGCCAAAGAATACATGGACACCATGCCGGCGTGGCAGGGCAAATAATAAAAGGGGAGAGGATGACCGAAGAAAAAGACTTAATCGCCTACTGCGGGCTCTATTGCGGCGACTGCTTTGGCTACCAGGGCAAGATAGCCGACCTGGCCAGAGACCTGAGGAAGGAATTGAGACAGGCAAAATTCGATAAAACTGCTGAATCTCTCTCTGAAATCCCTTTCTTCGCCACCTTTAAGAACTATCCTCAAGCCTATGAGCTGCTCGGTGCTCTGGTCAAATTCCGCTGCAAGAACACCTGCCGGGGCGGTGGCGGGCCGCCTTTCTGTAAAATGAGAAAGTGCTGTCTGAAGAGGGGTATCGGCGGATGCTGGCAGTGCGAGGAGTTTGAGACCTGTGAAAATCTCGACTTCTTAAAGGCGGGGCACGGAGAGGCACACCTGAAGAACCTGAGAATATTGAAGAATAAAGGCGTGGCCGCCTTTCTTGCTGGCAAAAGATACTGGCATTAACCTTTGGCGGAAGAAAGCGTTATAATGAACGAGGGGGAGTCAGAAGGGGGTTGAACTATGAGCACGGATATGTTTGAGCAGCAGGCCGAGGACATGCAGGCCCAGGAAGCGCCGCTGGCCACCCGGATGCGCCCGAACAGCCTTAACACATTCGTCGGACAGGAGCACATCATCGGCCCCGGCCGCGTGTTGCGAAAAGCCGTGGAAAGCGGCAAGATACCGTCTTTTATCCTCTGGGGCCCGCCGGGCAGCGGCAAGACAACGCTGGCTTACATCATTGCCAATATGACCGGCGCCAGTTTCAGTCCGATTAGCGCCGTCAGCGCCAGCGTCAATGACCTGCGCCGCGTCATCGAAGAAGCGAAAGGCCGCCGCCAGATAAACCTGCAGAAAACCATTCTCTTCATTGACGAAATTCACCGCTTCAATAAAACGCAGCAGGACGCCGTCTTGCCTTACGTTGAAGACGGCACGATTACCCTCATCGGCGCCACCACGGAAAACCCCTCTTTTGAGGTCACCTCACCCCTTCTTTCCCGAAGCCGCGTCATGCCCCTCAAACCCCTTAGCGATGAGCAGATACAGGTCATCCTTACCAGAGCCCTCAAAGACACCCTGCGCGGTCTCGGGCATCTCAATGTGGAGGTCGCGCCGGAAGCACTGGGTCACCTGACCACGCTATCCAACCATGACGCCCGCGTAGCGCTCAATGTGCTTGAGATGGCGGCGCTGAGCACCTCTCCCGATGAAGAAGGGAAGCGTTATATCACCCTGCCTACCATCGAGGACGCGCTCCAGCACCGCGTGCTACCGTACGACAAAAGCGGCGACCAGCACTACGACCTTATATCCGCCCTGCACAAGTCCATGCGCGGCTCTGACCCGGACGCCTCGATGTACTGGCTGGCCAGGATGCTGGAAGCCGGCGAAGACCCTCTGTACATTGCCCGCCGCCTGGTTCGTTTTGCTTCGGAAGATGTTGGCATGGCGGACCCCCAGGCACTGGTAATCGCCATGGCAGCGCAACAGGCGGTCCACTTTATCGGCATGCCCGAAGGCAACCTGGCGCTGGCCGAGGCAGCGGTCTACCTGGCCACCGCTCCCAAGAGCAATTCACTCTACGAAGCTTACTCTCGCGCCCAGAAAGAAGTCACCCAGGGCGCCAGCGAATCGGTTCCCCTCCACCTGCGCAACCCGGTAACGCCGCTCATGCAGGAGATGGGGCATGGGCAAGGCTACCAGTATGCCCACGACCACCCCGACCATTTTGTGGAACAGCAGAACCTGCCGGACCGCATTCAGGGTAATAAATACTACACACCGAGCTCGCAGGGCTATGAAAATCAGATTATGGCCCGCTTGAAGGCCTGGTGGCAGAGAGAGACGAAACCGGAACCAGAGGAACCAGAGGAACCGGAGGAAACAGAGGAAACGGAGCCGGAAGCTGATTCGCTAGAAGAATCCTGATTCTAATCCAGGTTGATTTCTCGGGGATTAACCCGACATTTCTCCGCCGTAATGACGGCGATAATATCCGCTGCGGCGCGGTTAATCTCGTCCCGCTGACTGTAGACCACGTAATCAAATAACGATAATTGCTTTATTTCTTCGGCTGCCGTCTGCATGCGTACGTTCAGGTTAAAAGACACTTCCGTATGCCGCTTCTTCAGCCTTACTCCCAGTTCCTCTATCGACGGCGGCATGAGAAAGATGAATACCGCCTGGGGCACCATCTTTTTTATACTCGCCGCGCCCTGTATGTCCACTTTAACAATCGTATCCTGCCCGTTATTGAGCGCCTGCTTTACCGCCTGTTTGGGCACACCGTACCAGTTGCCATACACATTGGCGTATTCCAGCAGCTCCCCCTGCTTTATCATTTCCTGGAACTTTTTCGGCACGGTGAAGTGGTAATCAATGTGATTGCGTTCTCCGGCACGCCGGGGACGCGTGGTTAACGTTGTGATGTACTCTACGGGATACTTCAGCTCCTTCATCCGATTGAGCAGAGCGTCTTTGCCTACTCCTGAAGGACCAGAGAGAATAATAAGCAGAGATTTTTTAGATGGACCGAGGGGAGAACCTCGCCTAGGACTCATCTTTCTCGTCGCTTTGCTCCAGTTTCATTCCCGAGCTGGTACGAGTTGTCTGGATCCTGCCGGCGATTGTCTCCGGAGCAAGTGCCGCCAGAATAACATGTCCGCTATCAACAAAAATAACGACCTTGGTTCTCCGTCCGTTGGTCATATCAACAAGTTGACCCCGGCTTTTCGCCTCCTGCACCGTCCGTTTGGTCGGTGCTGAGTTCGGTGCTGCCATGGCAATTACCCGGTTCATCATCATTATGCCACCGAAACCTATATGAACTAACTCCATATCCACTGGTGTCCCCCTCAATTAATAATTATAAATCCATAAACGAACTTGATTTATCAAGTAAAACTTCGTGGCAACACCGTAAACGGCTGACATTCAGCAAAAGTACTCCCCATAAGCTATCACTTGCCGCCGAGCTTGTCAAGGGATGGGAAATAGCACACTTGCTCAAATCATTACAATTTTTTCCATATTTCCAATTAGCCCGTTACTTGCACAAGGTGGAGGGAAGTTTTTTCTTTTTTTAAGAGCTTTTTTCAGTACCACAGCGTTTTTGGATTGCGTTTCCCGTCCATTTATGTTATCATCACTTCAGACGTTCAGAAATACCTGACCGTTTGCGTGAAAAAGAGCCTCCTGGTGGTTCGAGCGGAGTGGTACCACCCGTTCCCATCCCGAACACGGAAGTGAAACTCATCAGCGTCGACGATACTGGTT
>JABMRL010000187.1 GCA_013202615.1 Dehalococcoidia bacterium | reverse complement strand
GGCATCAATGCGCTGGAAGCCATGCTCATGTCCTATGCCGGTATAAACTCCCTGAGGCAGCATATCAGGGACAGTGCCCGCATCCACGGCATTATCACCGATGGTGGTGATGCGCCCAACATCGTGCCTTCGCACACCGCCGGCCGTTTCATCGTTCGAGCTGTAGAGGATAGCTACCTGGAAGAGCTTAAAGTGAGGGTGCTGAACTGTTTTATCGGTGCCGCTACCGCCACCGGAGCCAGGCTGAAGTACAAGTGGGGAGAAACTCGCTATGCCCCGCTGCGTAACAATTTCGTACTGGCCCGCGTGTTCCGCAAGAACCTGCAATCGCTGGGCAGGCGGGTACACCTCGTCGACCCCAGAATAGGCATTGGCAGCAGTGATATCGGTAATGTAAGCCAGGTGATTCCCAGCATTCACCCGTTAATCGCCATAGACACGGCCAGAGCAGTCACTCATTCCCCTCAATTTGCCGAAAAGGCAGCCTCTGAGGCCGGTATGCGCGGCCTTTTTGATGCCGCCAAGGCGCTGGCGATGACCGTGGTCGACCTGTTAGCGGACCCGGCAGTGCTGGACAAGGCCAGGAAAGAGTTTGAACAGGCTAAAAAGTCAGGGTAAGAGCGGAGACGTTTTGAGGGAACATAATGATTATTGCCGTTGATGCCGCCGGCGGGGACTACGCGCCTCATGAAATCGTTAAAGGGGCGGTTAAGGCTGCTGACGAATACGGGGTGGAGGTGGCACTGGTGGGGAAGAAAAAAGTGCTCCACGTGCTGGCGGGCCGTCACCTGAAAAAAAAGGCTATAAGTATTGTTGCAGCCAGCCAGGTTATTCAGCCCGGTGAGTCGCCGATAAAAGCCATCCGCAGCAAACCAGACTCGTCGATTGTCGTCGGTGTAAACCTGGTAAAAGAGGGAAAAGCCGCCGGCTTTGTCTCGGCGGGCAATACTGGGGCCATACTTGGTGCCGCGCTGTTTGGACTGGGAAAAGTGAAGGCCATTGAGCGCCCCGCCATCGCCTGTATCATGGACATCACCCCCTCGACTCCGGTCCTGCTGATTGATGCCGGCGCCAACGTGGAGTGCCGCCCCGGCCACCTGGTGCAGTTTGCCGAGATGGGCGCCATTTACAGCCAGCATGTGCTCGGCATCAGCAAGCCGCGGGTCGGCCTGCTCAGCAATGGCGCTGAGGAATCCAAAGGAAGCCAGCTGGTTCAAGAAAGTTATAAGCTTCTAAAAAAGGCCAAATATCTGAATTTCATCGGCAATATTGAAGGCCATGATATTCTGAAAGTAACCGCCGATGTGGTCGTTACCGATGGTTTTACCGGAAACATCGTGCTCAAGACAATCGAAGGTTTAGGTGACACGTTTCTTGGGTCGATACGGCAGATAGGGCATGTTGTTTCCAGCGCCTACCACTTCAGAGGACGTGACCTACTCCTTGACCTTGGGCTCGGCTCCCGGGTCAACCGGATAGACTACCGTGAATACGGAGGGGCGTGCCTGCTGGGTGTGAACGGGAATATCATAATCGCCCACGGGCGCAGCCAGGCCAAGACCATTAAAAACGCCATCGGTATCGCCAAGCATATGGCTGAAGAAAACATAGCAGAGATAATCAAGGAGGAGATTCATGAGCAAGCCAACGGAAGTTAATGACAGCAACTTCGACCAGATGGTGCTGCAGTCGAAAACACCGGTGCTGGTCGATTTCTGGGCAGTATGGTGCGGGCCCTGCCGTATGGTGGCTCCGGTCGTGGAGGAGCTGGCCGGTGAATACGACGGGAAAGTAACCTTCACCAAGTTAAACGTTGATGAGAACCCGAAAACGTCCAGCCAGTACGGCATTATGAGCATACCGACGCTGCTCATATTCAAGGATGGCGCGCCGGTTTCGAACATCATCGGCTTCAGGCCAAAAGCGGAGCTGAAAAAAAACATCGATGCTGTCCTTTAAACATCGGGGAAGAAGGAGTGATTATTCAGGAGGATGAGGTTGGCAACAAAACGGGAGTATGACGTGGTCATTATCGGGGGTGGTCCGGCGGGGCTCACCGCCGGTATTTATACAGCCCGGGCGAGGCTGAAAAGCCTGCTCCTTGAGAAGGGAGCCACCGGAGGCTGGATTATCAACGCCGGCGTGGTGGAGAACTACCCCGGCTTTCCCGATGGTATCAACGGCCTGGAGCTGGCCGATGCCATGCAGCAGCAGGCGGTGAAGTTCGGACTGGAGACGTTAACCGCCGAGGTTACCGGCCTTGATTTGAAAGGCAAGCAGAAGGTGCTGAAGACAGGCGAAGGAGACATCGTCGCCAGGGCGGTCATCGTCGCTGGCGGCTCCGACCGGATAACGCTGGGAGTTCCCGGAGAAGAAGAGTTCACCGGTCGGGGCGTGGCCTATTGCGCCATCTGCGACGGCTATTTCTACCGAGATATCCCGGTGGCGGTGGTGGGGGGTGGCAACGCCGCCATGAACGAGGCGCTTGAGCTCACCAAGTTCGCCTCCAAGGTTACCGTGATTCACCGCCGAGACGAACTGCGCGCCACCAAGATACTCCAGGAGAGAGCTTTCGCCGAGCCGAAAATAGAATTCCTGTGGAACACCGTGGTCGAGGCCATTGAAGGAGAGGATACGGTAAAAAACCTCAGGCTAAAAAACGTCAAGACCGGAGAAAAATCCACCCTGGACATATCCGGCATCTTTGTCGCTGCTGGCTTCAGGCCAAATACGGGGTACCTGAAAAGCGTTGTCGACCTGGCGGAAAACGGCACCATAATCACCAACGAGAAGATGGAGACCAACGTGCCGGGCATTCTCGCCGCCGGCGATATCAGGGCAAATTCAATACGGCAGGTCGCGGCGGCAGTGGGGGATGGTGCAGTAGCGGCGATATATGCGGAGCAGCATATCACCGGCAAATAAATATTTGCCCCTCTCTTGGTAGGCAATTTTGGACTGAAGTATAATGATGGCAAGGAGATAGCGAATGAAAGTCGTTTTTATTGAGGATGTGCCCGATGTGGCTGAGGTCGGGGAAATCAAGGAAGTAGCTGACGGCTACGGACGCAACTACCTTATTCCCAAAAGACTGGCCATACTGGCTGATGCCCGGGCAACGCAGATAGTGGAAGCACAGAAGAAAAGGAAAGCCCAGATTGAAGCGAAGACCGAGGCGGAAATGAGGGAACTGGCCAAACAACTGGAAGGGCTGGATATGGTCATAAAAGCCAAGGCAGGAGCTAAAGACCGACTGT
>JABMRL010000004.1 GCA_013202615.1 Dehalococcoidia bacterium | reverse complement strand
TTCCTGGAAAGCAATCTCGGGATTAGCGTGTATCCTCAAGCTCAACTCTTTGAGCTCGTCACGATTATTTTCTATCTCACTGACAACTCTGGCTTTCAGTTCGCTGACATCCAATTGAAACACTCCGTTGCTGGTAGAAATTTAAACAGGTACAACCTCTATTATAGCCCAATGTCCCGTAGTATTTCCATGATTTTTGAACTGGTGAGGTAGTAATTATCTTGCCCTGGCTGTTACAATGATGTACGTCTGCATGGCTACAGAAAAGATAAAAATCTGGGTGCAGGTTCATCCCAACGCCCGCGGCAACGAGGTGCAGGGCGAAAAAGACGGCATATGGCAGTTGAAAGTTGCCGCGCCGCCGGTCAGGGGCAGGGCCAACCAGGAGCTGGTAAAATTTCTCAGCGATGTTCTTCAGATAAGCAGAAGCAATCTGGAGATTGAACAAGGGCTGAGCGGCAGACGGAAGTTAATGGCTATCAGCGGCCTGTCCCTGGAGCAGGTGAAGGCGCGATTTAGCAATGCGGTCGGGCAGCGGCGCTTGAATTGAGGCAACTCCCCCGCAAAACGGCATAACCCGTCGACCTCGAACCGGCGATATCCTGATATTAAAGTTAGCTGCTGACTTCCAGTAGCTCAATTAATATATCTTCGGGGCTGAGAAAAAAAGCTATTTTAGTGTCTGGACGGATGGATTTTATCTCCATGACGCACTTTACTCCATTCGCTTTCAACTCCGCCACAGCTTCTTCCAGGTTGTCGGTTCTGAATCCAAAATGCTCGAGTCCAAGGCCCTCCGGCAGCGTATTGGGCACCAGTGGCTCGGCTCTGGGATTTGTCGCCTTGATTGACGCCCCGTCAAGTGCCGTTGACGTGAGGACACGGCCATCGGGAAGTTCCATGGAGCCGTCTCTTTTGGTACCAAAGTTCTTTTCGTAAAAATCGGCGGTCTTTACGGGGTCACGGCTAATTAAATGAACGTGGTCAAACCAGTACTTCGGCATTTCGATACCTCCTTGGATTATTATTTATTACTACGATGATATTTCACTGGAAAGAGTCTCGCAAGGATAATTTATGTTTCATAGGTCTATGCAGCCGCCTGAATCACGTTGGTGGCGTTTCCCTGCAGGAAATTTGCGATGTTGTCGACGGCCATTGAGAGTCCGGCCAGTGTAGCCTCAGGGACCATGGCGGCGGTATGCGGTGACAGCACCACGTTATCGAGGCTGCGCAGCGGGCTATCGGCCGGCAGGGGTTCTACGGCAAAAACGTCGAGGCCGGCACCGGCAATGGTTCCGTTTGTGAGTGCCTCAATTAAATCCGGCTCGTTGATTATTGAACCCCGCGACGTGTTAACCAATAGCGCCGTTGGCTTCATCATCATAAGCTCGCGCTTGCGGATAAGGTTACTGGTTTCAGGTGATGCCAGGGCGTGAATCGATAATACATCCGACCGGCGCATGATGTCTTCCAGGCTGACGAACTCAATACCATATTGAGAAGCACGCTCCGGGGACGGGTGGAATGTCCAGGCGATGACCTCCATGCCGATGGCTTTCCCCAGCTGAATCATTCGCTGGCCGATGCTCCCGGTGCCGATAACGCCCAGCGTTTTACCGCAGAGCTGTGATGAATATCCTCGAGCCCATTCACCGTTCCGTATGGTACGGTCATTTTGGACTATCCTCCGGGCTGCAGCCAGCATTAAAGTCAATGCCATCTCGCTTACCGCCACGGTTGAATATCCCGGGGTATTGGTAACCGTAATATTCAGCTTCGATGCGGAGCTTATATCCACGTTATCGTAGCCAACGCCGTATATGGAGATTAGCTTCAGCCGGGGAGAGTTCTCCATTACATTGGCGGTGAAAACACTTGTGGAACGGATGTTAAGAACGATATCAGCATCGGCGATTCGTTTCAGCAGCTCGGCGTCACTGAGGGCCCGGGAGTTGTGGATAACTACCTCGCCCAACTGGCGGAGCCTTTTTTCTTCGGCGGTGGCGGTGAAGACGGGCGGTTCATCATCCGGCACAACGATTTTAATCAAGAATCTACCTCCGATACAGTCAAATGAGCAAGCCGGTTATTGGGTATTCCTTATTGTTGCGGGTAAGCAGTTGTGCCTAGATTGTATCTGCTGGCACCTGAACATGTCAAGGCGTTATGCGGGGTTGATTGGCAAAAACGCTTTCAGTTCAGTTAATTTGGAAAATGCGAGGATTTAGCTATATAATCTGGCACCCCTGCCGGGACTCGAACCCGGGCACGCGGTTTAGGAAACCACTGCTCTATCCTCTGAGCTACAGGGGCAAATCAGACATCATTATTTTAACGGTAAACGTTGCTGATGACAAGCGGTTTGCCTCTTTCAACCGGACTCTCTGGTTTGACTTTGCGCAGGACAGCGCCATAAAATCAGGTGCGACTTACCGAATTTTACAAGGAGGTACTATGGCAGAGAGTGAAACGAAGGTGGTGGCCTGGGGGCCATTGAAGGAATTCACCAGGGAAGTATTTACGTGGGCAGGCATGCCACCCGAAGATGCGGAAGCTGAAGCCGGGGCACTGATATGGGCCAACCTGCGTGCCGTCGACTCTCACGGTGTGCTGCGTATTCCCTGGTACCTGGACAACATCGAAAAGGGCGTGATGAACCCAAAGCCCAATATTCAGGTCATTAAAGAGACGCCGGCCACGGTGCTGCTGGATGCTGACCGTGCCCTCGGCCCGGTGGTTACCATCAAGGTGGTGGATATGGTGGTGGAAAAGGCGAAAAAGATGGGCATTGGCTGGGCGCTGATACGCAATCTGACCCATCAGGGTGCCCTGGGATATTACTCACAGATGATGGCGGAGAGGGGAATGGCGGGGATTGTCTTCGTCAGCAACCCGCCGAATATGGCGCCATTCGGCGCCAAAGTTCCCGGTGTGCACAACAGCCCGATTGCCATTTCCGTGCCGGCAAAACGGCATCGCCCGCTCAACCTGGACATGGCGACCAGCGTGGTCGCAGGCGGGAAGCTGTGGCTTGCCGTGGATAAAAATATGCCTATCCCCGAGGGCTGGGCACTGGACAAGGAGGGTAACCCGACCACTGACCCCAAAAATGTCGGTGCGCTGTTGCCCTTTGGCGGGCCTAAAGGCTCCGGCCTGGCGATGATGTTCGAGTGCCTTGCCAGCGTCATGTCTGGGAACCCGGTGGTGGAGCCGGTCTTATTCGGGCGTGAAGTCGGGCCGCCAACCGAAGGCAAGAAAGAACAGGCTGTCGGTGAGCGTTTGAACTATGTCCCCAAACACCTCCAGAATAGTGTGGTTGCGGCCATAGACATCAGCACTTTTACCGACCTGGAGAGCTATAAGGAGCATATAGATAATCTTATTGATGGCATAAAAGCGCTGCCCAAAGCGGATGGTTTCAACGAGATATTTGTCCCCGGTGAGCCGGAGGAAAGAAGTTTTATCGAACGTTCTAAAAAGGGGATTCCGCTGCCTGAGGGAACTGTCAACAATCTGAGGGCCGTTTCGGAAAAGTCCGGCGTTAAATTACCGGCTGGATTATAAACAGAAAGTAGCCAGAAACGCGGTTTGACCTTATGGATTGAGGGCTATGCCTTCTCGGCGGAACAGCCTCTGAAGCTCGCGGCGTGCCAGTCTGGTTGGCACGCCGCCCTTTTTCTCCCAGCGCTGTACGGTGGAAAGGCTGACGTGTACCTCCCGTGACGTATCCTCCTGTGTCCAGCCTTTCTTTTTGCGCAGTTCCTTCAGTTTCTCTGAAAGTCCATCCATATCGGCCACTTACCTGATAGAAGGTTTTACCTTGTGGGGTATGTGACAGTGTAGCACTAAATATGACATTTTGTCAATACCTGTGACAATTGGCAAGAGAAAGTTTCCCCCCGGTACTTTCCAGCCGCTCTCGAAAGAAAAGTTGCCAGTTGGCTTCCACAGGGTTGACGGAACGGGTGACAAAGCCGCCGCATTGCATGCCGCAGCTGCTTTCAAAAAGGCGCTAACCCGGTCCGACAAGTATCTAACCGTGAGATGAAGGTGACTTGATTCCGGTTACGCTTCGGGCGCGGCTCCGATAAGCTCGGGCCACAGCTCTTCAATCGTTGGCTTGAGTTCGGTCATCACGTCGTCAACCGCCTTGACCGCAGTGTCGATTTCCTTCTGGGTCATGGGAGTTGACATAACATAAAGCCCTCTCGACGCTGAGAAGCAACCTCTTTCCATCATAGCCAGGTAATACAGGTGCAGCAGGTCTTTATTTGCCTCCCTGGATGTTTTACCGTTTATTACTGGCTGGTCGTGGAAGTGGATGTTCTGCAGCGAACCGATGCCGGTCACCTGTCCCTTGATGTTAAGACGTTTGAAAATAGCCCGGACGCCTTCGGCGAAAGATTCGCCCAGTTTATTGATATAGCCGACGACATCAGCGTTGAGCTGCTCCATAGTGGCGACGCCGGCGGTGGCGGTAATCGGGTTGGCGTTCAGCGTTCCGGCATGGTAGACCTTTCTTATATCAGGGGAGAACATCTGCATCAGGTCCTCGCGCCCGCCGATGGCACCGACCGGAAAGCCGCCGCCGATGATTTTGGCCATGGTGGTAAGGTCAGGCTTGATTTTATAAATGCTCTGCACGCCTCCCCAGGCGAGCCTCAGGCTGATTACTTCGTCGAGGATAAACATTATGCCATTTTCTTCGGTGACCTTGCGCAGAAACTCAAGATAGCCGTCGCGAGGCGGTATCATGCCGGCGGCACCCATCGCCCCCTCGACGATGACCGCGGCCAGTCGGTCCTTGTTTTCCGCGATGGCTTTGCCTGCGGCCTCCTTGTCGTTGTAGGGGACGACGATGGACTCGCCCTGATTGCCTTTCGATATGCCGGCGGCATCGGAGGGGAAGACCACGGGGTCGTAGCTCCCATGGTAACAGCCGTCCGTTTTCAGGAGCATGTCCTTGCCGGTAAGACCTCTGGCCAGACGTATGCCCATCATCACCGCTTCCGTACCTGAGTTGCCAAATCTTACCTTGTCCACGGAGTCGACCATGTTGCAGACGAGTTCTGACCAGCGCACCACGGCGGGTATGAGTGCTCCCAGTGCGGTCCCTTTTGCCGCCTGTTCCCGCACGGCCGCCACCACCTTGGGGTTGGCGTGCCCCAGAATCATTGTGGTGTAGCAGTTGTGGAAGTCAATGTACTCGTTCCCGTCAACGTCGGTAAAGCGGCAGCCTTCGGCTTTATCTATCCAGAAGGGATAAGGTTCAAACCAGATTGAGGTGCGGGTATCACCGCCCGGCATATAGCGACGCGCTTTCTCCAGCGTTTCTTCAGATTTCCGGGTTCTTTTACGGTAGGTGTCTTCGTATTTCTTGGTGACTTCGGCCAGCAATTGTTCACGGGACATTTTCTTTCTCCTTCCTGCTTAGTCGACTTCAGTTTAGCTTGATTATGCAGCGATGATAAATATAATAACAGATATACTATAACAAATCATCCTGTATGACAATACCATTAATATCTGCCGGATAAGGCTATCTTCTTTAGATTAGAGCAGGCAGAGAGGATTCTTGACAAAATATGCCTGACTGCCTAAAGTATCCGAGGACATTCATAATTAACCTGGTAAGGAGGAACATATGGCCGAATTCGAAATTATTGATGCGCATATTCACCTGACGAGGACCTTGGAGGAGGAGAGTAATTACTGGCTTTTTCCGGGGCGCAGAGCCTGTGACCGGTATGGTACGCCGGAGAAAGCTATCGAGTATATGGAGCGAGAGGGCATCTCCAAGATGGCCTTCATGACCCTGATTGGACGCCAGTATCGTGGCCCTCTCGTTGAAAAAGCGAAGCTGGGTTCGCTGCCGGAAAAAGAACGGCAGGAGGCGGAGAAGAAGATAGGCGAACAGGTGGCTCCCAGGATGCGTGAAATCAATGAATGGGGCTGCGAAGTGGGCAAGCGCTTCCCGCAATTACTGCCCTTCAGCTGTATTTCACCGGAACTGGGTGGTGCCGAAGGCATGGTAAAGGAAGTGGAACTGAGGGCAAGCCAGGGGGCAAAGGGTATCAAGCTCCATCCCGGCATGTTCTCTTTTTTCCCGGATGATGAGGTGATGTTCCCGGCTTATGAGAAGTGCCAGGAGCTGGGGCTTCCGGTGCTGGCTGACTCAGCAACCTGGCCGACGCCACATATCCTGAGTGAATATCCTTCCCCGGTGGTAATGATGGGACAGCAGGTGGTTGTTGATTACGGCGAACCAAAGAACTGGGCTAAAGCGGCCGAGACCTTTCCCAAGCTGACCATCATCCTTGCTCACCTGGGGTCGGCCTGGTGGGACGAGAGGGTGGAACTGGCGCAGAAATACCCCAATATCTATTTTGACACCTCTCAGGGCTTCTCCGCGCCGGACCGTCTGCCTTACAGCCCGCACCGTGGTCTGGCGGAAGCGGACGTACCCAGAATCTTTCATAAAATCGGCATTGAGCGGATATTTTTCGGCACCGATTTCCCGGCGCTGGCGCCGCAACCGCAGCTGGAGCAGATATTACGCTTACCCCTGACCGCTGAGGAAAAACAGATGATAGTGGCCGGAAACGCCA
>JABMRL010000029.1 GCA_013202615.1 Dehalococcoidia bacterium | reverse complement strand
TATCCTGTAGAATATATTCAGCAGGGCTGCCACAATTGAACCTGCAAGCAATGCTAAAAGTGTGCGCAGCATAAAAGGTGGAGCCTCAAGAAATAACAGAATTACCAGGCAGGGCAGGCCAAGTAAAAAACTCAGAATCAAGATATCTCCGGGGCGTTGTTTCAGGAAAACGGTTGGGGCAGCTAGTAATTTTGTGCTGCTTATGTTTCTGAAGGTTCTGATGTAGATGTAAACGAGCGGCATTAGAACGAGGAGTAAAAGCACCGTCATAACCCAGGCAACTAATGCACGCGCGTCGGTAGACTCAGTACCGGCAATCAATAACAGGACTAACACACTGAGGATACAAGGGTTCGTGACTCTGGAAATCGCTCGGGCCAGATAGTTTAAGCGGGTTACCTTGCCTTCCATATTTTATTACTTGGGAAGCAGGCCTTTCTCAGCCAGGATCTCGACTGTCCAGCGGGCAGCATTAGCTACTACCCCGGGGGCTACCGTTTCATGGCCGCCGACATCGTCAAATTTTCTCATCTCATCCGGGTCGCCGAGATAATAACCTCGCCCCACGAGCTTCCTGTGGATATCCCGGCATATTACCGCACCGTACTCACTAACAAATCTATCGTGTAGTTTTCTCGCCAGTTCAAAGCTCTGGAACCGGACGCGCGGCGCATCTACAAAGTCATGCCTTTCTCTGCCCACGATTGAACTCATAAACAGGATAGCCCCGGCATAGGCTCCACAGCTACCGTCTATGGATACACCCCCTCCTCCGGATAGACCGGTCGCTGCCTTGAAGAGGTCATCGTTTTTGAGTCCCAAGGTATCCTGCAGGGCAGCCAATAAGGTCTGAGAACAACCCCTGTAGGTCTTCTGATATTCCCAACCCAATGAGTATGCTTTTTCTGCCAGCTCTTTGACGTTTTCTGCCTTTGCCATCATTACCTCCTTTGCTTATTTACACTTGCTAGAAATCAGGGGATGAAAGTCTTTCAGTCACCGGTATTTATTCATATGCAGAAGGATTAGCCCTGACCTCAGCGATGAAGTCTTCCACAGACTCTGGTAGTTCATATTCAGGTTGCCAGCCCCACTCATCCCGGGCACGGGCGTCGTCCAGAGTGGGCCAGTTACCAATCATATCCAGCATGGTGGGGTCGGGTTTGAAATCCAGCTGTGCCTGTGGTATGTGTTTTTGCACTTCCTGTGCCAGTTCTCCAGCCTGAAGGGAAAAGCCGCTGATGTTATAGATTCGCCTCTTCAACCTTTCTTCGCCGGCCTCTTTAAGGGAAATGAGGCTTCCAACGGCATCCTTGATATAGAGCAGGGGCATTCTGGTTTCCTTTTCCACATATATAGTATAGGGCCGACCCAGTACGGACTCTTTTATCGCCAGGTAACTGAAGGCGCTATGGGCGGAGTCCTTTCGGCGGGCTCCCAAGATTGGTGGAAAGCGAACGCCCCGGAAGTTCACTCCGTATTTACGGTGATATTGCTCACCCAACCTTTCGCAGCAGACCTTGGTAGTTCCGTACATATTCCGGGGCTGCTGTGGCACGTCCTCATTGGTCAGAGGAGGAACACCGAGGCCGTAAGTAGCCAGGGTGCTCACGAAAATCAGGCTGACTACCTTGAGCGACCGCACCGCCTCAAGCACGTGGATTGTGCCCTGTACATTAACCTTAAAAGTGACGGACAAGTCCTGCTCGCTCGCCGGGGGCATCAGAGCCGTGAGATGGTAGATATGGTCGATGTCGTTATCGCGTACTGCCGCCAGGACCTGCGCCTCATTGGTCAGGTCACCCCGGGCAAACTCCAGTTTATCCTTAATACCTTCGATAAACTTCGAGTCTGTCGCCAGGTCAAAGACTACAACCTCCTCTCCCTTCTCCACCAGTTGTTGGGCTAAGTAAGAACCCAGAAAACCCAGCCCGCCGGTTATCAGATTCCTTGACAATAGCGACCTCCTGCAAAGCCATTGCCATTATAACACAACGCAGCGTCCGCCAAAGGAGTTTTACGGGATTTAATAATCTGGCTTTATTTTGTAACCTGCATTCCTTTACCTTGTGTTTTGCCGGTGCTACAATGACATCGGCGGTATTTCCATGAAAACCGTTTGCCGAGTCGGCATGAGGAATATGCTTTGACAATCAAGACAAAATTGACAATCATTTGTAGAAAATAATAATGTAGATATACCTGATATTCACCTGCCAAGAACTGAGAAAGAGGAGGCTGAAAAATCACAAAATTTGAGGCTAGTAAAGTGATTCAGAGAGTTAGACGGAAGCAAATAACCAATGGAGGTAAAAATGGCAGAGATTAAGGTCGTGGGTGCAGTAGCCAAGATTTTGAAAGAAGAGGGTGTGGACTGGTACGCCGCTGTTCACGGTGGCCACGTCTGGCAGCTCCAGGTGGCCCTGGACAGAGCCGGCGTAAAATGCTACCACATGCGGCATGAGCAGTCGGGTGTCTATATGGCTGACGGCTGGGCCAGAGCCAGCGGTAAAGTAGGTGTAGCCATGGGTACAGCTGGACCCGGCTTTGGCAATATGATATCTGCTATGTACCAGGCCTATCTGGCCAGGAGCCCGGTCATTTGTCTTCTCGGGCAGCATGCCACGGAAGAAGATGGCTGGGGCCCTTTTCAAGAGGCCTACGCCGAGCCGCTATCAGGCCATTTCACGAAGTGGACCAGACGGATTATTGACCCTTCTATGGCAGCTTACTTCACACAGAAAGCTGTCCGGGATGCTACAACCTATCCGTGTGGACCTGTGGCCCTTGAGTTTCCAATAAATATCCAGGGACTATCAGCCGGGGACGAAGGCTCCTTACGCGGCTATTTGCCGCATGGCGTTTGTGCCGCCCCATCCCGACCGGCCGGCGACCCCCAGATGATAGAAAAAGCAACGCGCATGCTGCTTGAAGCCAAAAAGCCGGTGATTATCGGTGGTGATGGTATTTACTGGTCTGATGCTTCGGAGGAGCTCAGGGAGTTTGTTGAGCTGCTTGATATTCCGGTACTGACCCGGAGAATGGGTAGGGGTGCCGTGCCTGAGGACCACCCGTTAGCCTTTGGTGCCGGCTTCCGAAGGCCTATTCAGATGCAGGCCGATGTCATCGCCATCTTCGGTTTAAGAATGAATATGCTTGAAGGCTTTGGCATGCCACCGCGTTTTCCGGTTGAGAATGTCAGGTACATTCAGGTATCTGAAGACCCTGAGGAACTGACCACCAGGATGTCAAGCGAACTGTCAATTTCTGGCAGTCCCAAGCCGGTTCTACGGCAGATGATTGACTGTGCCAGGGACATTATGAAAAAGAAGCCAGACAGAAGTGAATGGTTGGGCATAGTCAAAAAGGTAAAAGAAGAAGACGAAGCCAAGGGAAAAGCGCTCATAGACGAGGTGCGTAATAACAAGGCTATTAACCCTCACTTCGTGGCGGCTGAGCTTGTCGATTTCCTGGATAAAGATGCCACTGTTATCCTGGACTCTTTTTGCATGGCCGGATTCGCAACTGATAAGATAAAAGCCTCCTTTGCCGGACAGATACTGGATGGCGCCACCTGGAGCGGTGTTGGCCACGGCGTGGGTATCGCCATGGGCGCTCAATTAGCCAGGCCAGGGAAGCAGGTCGTCGACCTTCTGGGTGACGGCGGTCTGGGTATTGCTGGCTTTGATATTGAAACTGCAGCCCGCTACAACATCCCGGCATGTTACTTACTTTTCAACAACAGCAGCTGGATGGGTTACGAAGCGCAAAAGGGGATTCTGCCGGAGGACGTAAAGAATTGCGATTGGGGTACGCTGCCCGATATCAGGTATGACAAAATATTTACCGAGATGGGATGCCACGGTGAACTAGTTACCGAGCCGCAGCATCTGAGGCCGGCACTTGAGAGAGCCTTTAATTCGGGGAAGACTTCCGTGATTAACGTCATTCCTGATAATAGTGTGGTGGCACCTCAGCTTGCTGGCAGAATGGATTACTACAGGAAGCTTTTTGCTGGAGAATAAATACTCAGTCACGTGTCTCCCGTGGAACATGAGACATTCGTTTGCATAAGGATAAAGAAACTATAGATGGAGGTAATAGCAATATGGCTGGTCCACTCGAAGGCGTAAAGTGTGTATGTGTTATCATGTTTCAACAGAAACCGGTCGCGTTCAGCATGATTGCCGATCTTGGTGCCGAGGTACTCAAGAT
>JABMRL010000001.1 GCA_013202615.1 Dehalococcoidia bacterium | reverse complement strand
CCGACAACGGTGTGCTGGCCGTCAACATACCGGATTTCTGCCTTGAGGAAGTAGCTGACCACGCCATGGCCCTGCTGCTGGCCTGTGCCCGGCGTCTGGTCTGGTCAACGGAAGGGCTGAAACAGGGGCGATGGGGTGAGGTCCAGATGGGGACCATGAAGAACCCGTCTCTGTTTGAACAAACGATGGGGGTGGTTGGCTGCGGTAATATCGGGAGCCGGATAGTGCGCCGGGCGAAGAGTTTTGGCCTGAAAACAATCGCCTGCGACCCCTATCTGGATAAGTCAGTCGCCGACAAGCATGGGGTAGCGCTGGTCAGCCTTTCCGAACTGCTGAAGGAATCGGATTACGTCTGCCTGCAGACTCCTTTGAACCAGGAAACCAGTCACATGATTGGTGAGAAAGAATTGAAGCAGATGAAGCCCACCGCTTATCTGATAAATACGGCACGGGGAGCGGTGGTTGATGAGGCGGCACTTATCAAAGCCCTGCAAGAGGATTGGATTGCCGGTGCCGGGCTGGATGTCTTTGAAAAGGAACCGATTGAGCTTGATAACCCGCTGCTCAAGCTGGATAACGTTGTGCTCACTCCTCACTACGCCGTGCACACAACTACGGCGATGAAGCGGCTGAGATTGAGCGTGGCACAGGAAGCCGCTAGGGTGCTTACCGGAAAGTGGCCACGCCACTGGGTGAACAAAGGGGTGAAGCCCAAGGTCGACCTGGTTAAAGAGGATTAAGGCGATACCCTCACTTCAATTCAACGGTGGGCGGAGGTCCACCTCCAGAACGGACTCGCACCATCTGGCTACGGTCAGGAGGCGGTCTTCGGCCCTTGGAGGACCGGCCAGTTGAACGGCAAGGGGAAGCTCGTTTTTACTTAACCCCGATGGCAAGCTGATGGATGGTACGCCCATTATGGTCCAGGGAGCTTGCATCACCGGGCTGCCGGTTGAAGACAGGCCGTGGGGCGCCGGCCCCGGTATCCCCGGTGTAATCAGGGCATCGAACCGGTGCAGCAGAGGCTCCATCTCGGAACACTGCTGGAGGCGCACATGGAGTGCCATTTCATACTCGGCGGTATCTATCGCCTGGCCATTCTCTATCAGTTTCCGTATGCCGTCCCGATATTTATCCCTGTGCTTGGCAAAGGACTCCCGGTGGCTGGCGGCGGCCTCGGCTGCCATGACGGTGCGGGCGTTGTCAATCATGGTGGCGAAGCTGGGGGGTGGAGTCGCTTCATCGATTACGGCGCCGGCCTGCCTCAAGTGGACAACGATGTCGTCCGTGTGCCGGCGCATTTCTTCGTCGGCGTTGTCATAGAAAAAGGTGCGCACCAGTCCCAGTCGTGGTGGCGATTGCCTTTCCAGGGACGCCAGGCAGTCGGGGACAGGCTCGTTGAGCGAGAGGGCATCTTTGGGGTCGTAGCCGGCAATGGTCTGGAAAACGAGCGCCGCGTCCGCCACCGTGCGTGTCAGTATGCCAACGTGGTCGAGGGTGGGACTCAACGGCACGACGCCATAGACGCTGATTCTACCATACTGGGGCTTGAAGCCGATGACGCCGTTATAGGCGGCGGGTCGCAGCACCGAACCCATTGTCTGGCTTCCCAGAGCAGCCGGACACATACCGGCGGCAACGCCGGCGCCCGACCCGCTGCTTGAGCCTCCGGGAGTGTGCTCGGTGTTCCAGGCGTTGCGGGTGGGTGCGGGGTCAAAATAGGCAAACTCGGTGGTGTGCGTTTTGCCCAGGATTATGGCACCCGCTTCTTTCAGGCGGGCAACTGATGTGGCATCATAGTCAGGAATGAACCCGGCCCAGGCCTTGGAGCCGGCCTCTGTTGGCAAACCGGCAGTGTAATAGATATCCTTGATGCCGACCGGTATGCCGTGGAGAGCACCGCGCCGCTGACCCTTCGCCAGTTCCTGGTCGAGCTGGCGCGCGGTACCAAGGGCGCCCTCACGGTCAACCAGCGCCCAGGCTTTTATTTTGCCGTCCAGGGCGTCGATTCTATCCAGACAGGAGTTGACCAGTTGTGACGGCGTCAGGTCGCCGGAAGCAATCGCGGAAGCAGATTCAGTAACGGTCAGTGAATACGGTTGCTTAGTCGATGACATTTCGAGCCCCTTTCAATATAGTAATCGAATTAATATCCGCCATGGCGGTGTCAGTTTTATCGGTGCGGAATGTCATACCTTTCGCCTTTTTGCCGGGCTTTCTGGTTTTTCTTTAACTTCCAGCGGTATGGAAAAACTAAAGGTACTGCCCTTGCCTTTCTCGCTCTGCACCCATATCTGGCCGCCGTGCAACTCCACCAGCTTCTTGGAGAGGCTCAATCCCAGTCCCAGTCCGCTGAGACGGGCCCTTTCCTCTTCCAGTTGCTGATAGGGCTCAAAGAGCCTTTCCTGTTCTTCTTTGTTTATGCCGCGACCCGTATCCTGCACTTTAACCACCAGGCAGGCTTTATCTTTTCTGGCCTTCACCGTTATGCTGCCTCCAGCCGGGGTGAACTTAAATGCGTTATTGAGCAGATTGAGCACCACCTGTCGCAGGCGGCCCTCATCAGCCTGGATGACAGGCAGGGAACGGGGCAGTTCGGCATACAGCAAATGCCCGTTCTTCCGGGCCAGCGGCCTTACGCTGTTTACAATGCTGCTGAGCAATTGTCCGGAATCAATCGATTCAGGATTGAGGTGAAGCATTCCCACCTCACCGCGAGCCAGGTCAAGCAGTTCATCAATCCGCTGGTTCAGATTGTGAGCGCCCTGGCTGATATTCTGTGCCAGCTCCAACAGCGGCCCTTCCTCTTTAATCTCTTCAAGCATCAGTTCGCTGCAGGCAAGCACGGGGGTAATCGGTGTTTTGAGCTCGTGCACGAGGGCGCGGGTGAACTCCACCCTCTTGTTGATTTCCGCTTCCAGGTCCTGTCGTAGCCCCTTCTCTTCCCGGTATAGTTCTTGCAGCTTTGCGTCCGCTTTCTTGCGCTCGGTGATATCACGGGCGACGCCGAGTATACCGATAACATTGCCAGCCGAATCCCTGATGGCGGTCATTGTTGTCTCAGTCCAGACGGTGGAACCATCTTTGCGTTTTACCTCAAGCTCCAGTGTCCTGGAACGGCTGGTGGCTTTTATCTCTTCGCTTTCCTGGGCCGCTTCTTCAGTATAAACATCCAGGGCGTGATTTAAGGAATCCGGGGTAAGGACTTTATCCAGCGACTGGGAGACGGCTTCTTCAACACTGTGGCCGGTGAGGAGCGTCACCGATGGACTGACGTAGGTGAATTTAAGATCCAGGTTTGTGACATAGATGACGTCAGTGGCATTTTCCGCCAGCAGGCGATAGTGTTCTTCACTATCACGCAGTTCAGCTTCTGATTGTTCCAGAGCCCCCAGCATACCATTGATGGTGGCGCCGAGCTTGGACAGTTCATCCGTGCCCGGCGCTAATACGCGCGCTGAAATTTTCCCGCTGGTCCCGATGTCGCTGACGCTTCTGCTCAAATGGGAAAGGCGGGAAAGGACCTGTTTCTCCAGCAGCAGGAGGGTTACCAGGCCAAAGGCGAGGCTGACACCGATAATGGTCAGGATGAGATAGAAAATGGTGGACTGCCCCTGGTGGTAGATGTCTCTGGGCGCATCCACTTTGAGTATCAAAGCAGGGAGACCACTAACGTCTTCGATGAACGTGTAGCCGGCAATGGACTCTTCCCCAAGGGGCTGGACGAAAACTGGAGACGCTGTCGAGAGGGAGGAACGAGCGGTGGAAACATCGGCCGGAAGCCGGGGGTCATCGAAACCATAAATGGTTATGGAGAGAAGCGTGATTTCAGCCAGTTCATCAACCCTGGCCGCATCGAAGTACCTTCCCATTATCATCGTCCCCCGGATAGGGCCCTCATCTTCACTGGTCAGAATGGGGTTGGAAGCAATCAGCATGGGTCCTTCTGGAAGAGCGATGATGCCGGCATAACTAGTTCCGGTGTCCTGATGGGTAACCAGAAAATCGTGGCCAGCCAGATATTCGGGGATGCTCTGCGGCAGCGGTATTTCCTCTTCTTCCTCCAGGTCAAATGCTTTGCTGAAAACGATTTGTCTCGAAGTGTCCATATAGAGCATCAGGTTCAGACTCAGTGCGGTGAACGTGCTGTCGGTGAGGTTCGACCTGATGTACTCTTCATTGTGGTCAGCAATGAAGTGATAGGTGTCGTCCCAGGTGGCCCAGTCCGCGGCTGTGGTCTCCAGGTTGGACATCTCCTGTGAGTAAGCCGTCATTACCCGCTCCACATCCCGCTGGGCGCTCTGTTTTTCCAGGTCAGTATAGCTTTCCAGCAGGATGTTACTCGAAATGAAGAAGAGCAATATGATTACACCGTAGAACGTCCCGGCAATTATAAGCAGTGTCTTCCTGCGCAGTGTCATACCTTAAGCCTCTATTAAGCATTCTATCACTAGCTATGGTAGCTAGCAAGATGCAATTAAAAGATGAACATAATTTGACCGATGGCCTGGCAGGAAGGTAAACTATCTCATCATAATAAATGAGCACAAAAACGTATGATATGGTTACGTAGAGCCACTGCTGTACTCCTGGCCGTTGTCTTCATCATTCTGTCGGTGCTGGTGATGGTCGCCTTCCGTGTCAACGGTACTGTTGGCAACCCTGATTTCTACGCGGAACAGCTGCACCAGGCGGACGTGTACCATTTCATTTACGATGATGTGCTGCCGGCGGCGCTGGAAGAATCCGGGGTGGGTGAGGATGCAGAGGGGGTCGGCGCTATCATCTCGCCGTTCAAGCCTCATCTTGTTGACGTGGCCAGGCAAACGGTGCCCCCGGAATGGCTTCAGTCACAGGTTGAGCATGCTGTCAACGAGGTGGTGCCCTATGCCTGGGGGGAAACGGATACCTTAAGTATCACCATTCAGCTGAAGGACAGGGTCGAGGCTGGAGCGGGGGCATTAAAGAGCCTGCTGCACAGGGAAGGTGTTTTCCCGGTGCTCTACGAGCAGCTTATTGACTTAATTACCGATGAGATAGCGCCGGCGGAAGATGAAACGTTGGATATGCTGGCCATATCTGAGGAAGAGATGGAGACGATGCTGCGCCGGGTAGTGCCCGAGGGTTGGCTGCTGGCACAACTGGATAGCGCCATAGATGAAATGGTGCCCTACCTTACCAAAGAAACTGAGCATTTCACGCTTGAAATAGACCTGACGGAACCGCTCAATAAACTGGAAGGGGCGCTGATTGATTTTCTGTCGAAGCCGGAAACTTATGACAGCCTGGTTGTCGATATGCTGGCAGAGGCAATAACGCAGAACCTTGGGGAAGTAACCGAGCTGCCGTTCGGCATAGAGCTGACCGATGATGAAATCATTGCGACTGCCAGGGATATACTTACCCTGGATTGGTATCAGGTGCTGGTGGGAGATATAGTCAGCCAGATATTCGCCTATCTAAAAGGAGAACAGGACGAACTCGAATTGACGATACCTCTGGCCGACCGAAAACCGGAAATAGCTGAGGCACTCAGCCGTCTCGCAGATGTGAAAATGGAAAGTGCTTTCGACGACCTGCCGGTGTGCTCGGGGGCACATCTGCTGGAACTGCTGTCTGACCCCTCTCTGGAGAACATCCCGTGCCGGCCGTTTGATATATCATATCAGGAGTTCAAAGACCTGGTGGGCATAGACATCGGCAGCCTGGTGCAGCCTGTCATAGAGCTGGCAATACCCGAGGAGTGGACTTTAACCGAAGCAGACATGAACCAGCTGTTTGGCGGTGAAGGTGAAGACAATATTCTGAATCAGCTTCGGGGATTGGTGCAGGAAGGCCTGACCTTTACCGATGGTGACCTGGTTGAGATTATGGATACTGATGCCGCCGCTCTGGAAGACATCCGGAAATCGATAGCTGATGGCCTGGTCTTTACCGAGCGGGATTTACGGGACCTGATGAGCGATATGGGGGAGGGTGGCGCCGGCGAGCAATTGGTGGCCTTTGAGCAGGTGCGTTCCGGCCTTGGCGCAGCGAAGCAATGGGTCAACTTTATCTGGATAATACCATTTTTAATGATGATAGGGGCCGGGGCGCTGGGTGGCCGACGGTGGAGCAGCCGGCTTATCTGGGCGGCGGCATTGCTGGCAGCCATGGCAATTATTGCCTATATTATCTTTGGGCCGGTGTTCTCCGCCACCGCGCAGCCGATGATAGACCAGGCGCTCTCGATGGAATTCGGCCAGCCTGAAGGAATTACCTTGTTAATTGTGGAAAAGGGAAATATCCTGGCACACAATGCCATTGACAGCTTTGTCGGCGGGCTCAGAAACCAGTCGCTGGGGCTGATAATCGCCTCGGTGGTGCTAATCGGGGTGGGGGCGGTCTGGCACAACTGGGACAGAATTCGCCGAGCCTGAATTCGGGAGACTATTGTTTTGCTTACTATTCTTCAATTAATCTCGTTATACATGTCTCGTGATTGGCTGTTTGACTGAGCCGCCCGGCGTAACTTGGCCCTTACGCGCGCGACCAGTTCCAGAGGGTAAAAGGGCTTCCTGATGAAATCGTCGGCGCCAATCTCCACGGATTCGCGCAGGGTGCTCATCTCACCTTTGCCGGTAAGCATAATTACCGGTACCTGGGATTTACGGCGTATCAGGTTAAGCACCTGAAAGCCGTCAAGGCCGGGCATCATAATATCGAGGATAATCAGGTCAGGCTGACACTCGTGCATCAGGGGAAATGCGGAATCGCCACCGGTGGCACCCACAAAATCATAGCCCTCTTCTTCAAGTATGTTCTTGAGCAATCGAAGTATCTCCTCTTCGTCATCGATGGCCATTATGCAAGTACGCTTTTTCATCTTTTCATCGATTCCTTTCTTCTGTTGCTTGCACGGCTTTAATTTGGCGATAACTTGTAGCCTGCTACCTTTGGTAATGGAAGGGAAGTTGACCGGCCCACCATCCGGTCCGGTGAGTATGAACCCCCGCTATCCAAAATGATACGGTTAATGGCTGAAGGGACCGTTGTTGCCAGGGTATCTTGTTTGCTAACTCTGGATGGATTGGCCATGGCTACCTTGCCGTGTGCCTTGCGGAACTGCTCCATCATTTCATTGTGTGCCGAAAATGAAACCTGCTTGTATTGCCGTAATTCAAACATTTACTTTAACCCCTTTTCTTTATCAGTGTTTGCCCGTTAAATCACTTCCAGGCTGAACTGCGGGGACATGGAGCTGCTGTCAGTGGAGGCTCGGCGGCAGTAAAAACAGCCACCATCAATGGAGACCCTGTATCTGGCGTCTCCGGGCAACAGAAAACTGACCCGGCCGTTGTGCATTGAGATGATAGTCTTCGGAACGGGCTCACCATCACTGGCTATCGCCCTTTCCCACTCGCCTTCATCGTTTTCAACGTAGATGCCGGTGTTCAGAATAAGGTACTGGTAGTGCCTGATGAGTTGCTGCGCATT
Organism: Dehalococcoidia bacterium; assembly: GCA_013202615.1. Classification (GTDB taxonomy): domain Bacteria; phylum Chloroflexota; class Dehalococcoidia; order Dehalococcoidales; family RBG-16-60-22; genus E44-bin89. The sequence continues at coordinate 1,646 of JABMRL010000001.1, read as the reverse complement.
GGTCAGGTACAGCGTTACCTTTATTTCGGAGGCGCTGTCGGTGGCATCAATGTAAAAGAGGTCGCCGGGGTTGCTGACACCTCCGATGGCTCTGCCGAATGCGGTATAGCTTGGCCTCGCCGAAGGTTCAGCGACTTCTACCCTCACCGTTCCACCATCGGTCAGTTCGTTGACACTGGTAGCGTGAGCTATCGGCCAGGGAAGAAGGAAGACGAAAAGAAGGGGAAAGAGCCTCTTTGTCCATTTGTTTCGCATCTCAGACACCTCGTTCGCGGTTGTTCTATGCTTTCAGGATAGAGCCAGGATACGAAACAAAGTCTAAATATCTACCTCACGATTCTAAAAATTTCCTTAAAGTTTGAGGGAAATAAAAAAGCACCCGGAACGGGTGCTTCCAGGGCGGTTTGTAAAAAGGCTGCAGGTGGCTTCTTAACCAGAACCAGTGAACTGGTAGCCAACACCGGAAACGGTGAGGATTTGTTTGGGGTTGTTCGGGTCTGACTCCAGCTTGGAGCGCAGCCGGCGGATAAAGACGTGCAGATACTCCCTTTCCTCCCGATATTCCGAGCCCCATACCTTGTTCAGCAGGGGTAAAGTGTTCGGACGAAAAAGGTCTGTCAATGTGTCCAGAAAGGCGAGTATCTAGCGCCTCACTGGTTTTCCGGTCAGGAGTGGATGCGGTGCCGCTCGACGAAGCGAGTCATGCGGCGCAGTGCTTCCTCAATATCAGATAGAGAGGTCGCGTAACAGCAGCGCACGTGCCCCTCGCCCAGCCGACCGAAAAGGCTGCCGGGCATGACGATAACCTTTTCTTCCTTGAGAAGATTTTCAGTGAACTCGTCTGATGTCATGCCGGTAAGCTTAATCGATGGAAAGGCATAGAAAGCCCCTTTTGGTTCGTGACACTTGAGCCCTATTTCGTTAAGACCACGGATGATAACCTCGCGGCGGCGCTCGTACTCAGCCAGCATGCGCTGGACATCGTCTTCGCCGTTCTTCAGGGCTTCCAGAGCCGCCATCTGCGCCATGCTGGACGGGCTTAGCATGGTGTGCTGGTGAACCTTGCTGATGGCAGCCATGATTTCCGCAGGGCCGGCGGCGTAGCCCAGTCGCCAGCCGGTCATGGCATATGCTTTGGAAACACCATCGAGGAGAATGGTGCGTTCTTTCATTCCCGGTAGAGTTGGGAAACAGGTGTGCTTTATGCCATACGTCTGGCGACTGTAGATTTCATCCGAGATGACCAGCAGGTCGTGTTTTTCCGCCACCCGGGCAATATCGGCATATTCCTCGCGGGTCAGTTCGGTACCTGTAGGGTTGGCCGGGTAGCCGAAGAGAAGGACTTTTGTCTTCGGGGTAATACTGGCCTCAATCTGGTCGGGTTCCAGTTTGAAGTCATTATCCGGTCTGGTGGGTACGGTGATCGGTATGCCGTGCGCTAAAACGATGCAAGAAGGATAGCACACGTAATAAGGGTCGGGCATTATAACCTCGTCGCCGGGATTCAGAGTCGTCCTGAAGGCGAGGTCCATCGCCTGGCTGGAGCCGACGGTGATGACGATTTCGGTTTCCGGGTCATATTTTATGCCGTAGAGCTTTTCCAGATGGCTGGCAACGGCTTCTCGCAGTTCGAGGAATCCCGCCGT
>JABMRL010000186.1 GCA_013202615.1 Dehalococcoidia bacterium | reverse complement strand
AAATCGCGGGGGAGGTCGCGGGGGTAGGTGTCAAAGTCCTCGGCCGGGCCGAACTGGGCGGGGTTGACGAAAATGCTGACCACCACCGATGGATTCCGGGCGCGGGCTTTTCTCACCAGGCTCAAATGTCCCTCGTGGAAAAAGCCCATTGTGGCCACGAAACCGACCGGCCCCGGCAGCTTCTTTCTCACCCGTTTCATCTCGGCGATGGTTTCAACGACCTGCATAGTATAAATTCCTCCATCAAATAAAGAAGCCCCCTCAGATATGGCTGAGAAAGGCTTCGCGCTGGTATTTTTCATCTTCTTGCCGTCTCGGTCATTTTCGATCCAAGCGACCGTCATTCAAACCCGCTTTTCCGGTGCTCACCGCCCTATAGGGGTCGATGGCCAGTATCAACAACACAGTGATTGTATAACCCCGCTTGCAATTTGTCAATCGGGGTGTTTAAGAGGGGCGTCAGCCCCTCTTCCTTTTCCTCCCCCTGTTAAAATCCCTCTCTCTGTCTCCCTTTCATAAAGGGAGAAGCTTGGTTCCCCCTTTACCAAAGAGGGATACAGGGGGGTTCAACGGCCTTGGCAATTACAGGAGAGGGGGACAAAGGGGGTGAGGTCAACAAGATACAGCGAATTGTCTTCGCACACACCTATCACGTATAATAGGAGGAAACGAAAGGCGGCAAGGCCATAGAAATCATTCCCGCAGTGGACATCAGAGACGGAAGGTGTGTGCGCCTGTACCAGGGAGACTACGAGCAGGAAACGGTCTTCTCTGATGACCCTTTTGAAGTGGCCATGAAGTGGCAGGCGAAAGGCGCCCCGAGGCTGCATGTCGTTGACCTGGATGGCGCGGCAGAGGGCGAACTGCGAAACCTTGATATCATCAGGGAAATTGCCAGAGCCATGCTCATCCCGGTGCAGCTTGGCGGCGGCATCCGGCGGCTGGAAACAATCAAGGAAGTGCTGAAAGAAGGCGTGGACCGAGTGGTGCTGGGCACGGCGGCGGTGGAGAACGCCGAGCTTCTCGAGGAAGCCTGCCGCAAATTCCGGGACTCGATTGTGGTGAGCGTTGATGTTGACGAGGGACAGGTGGCCATACGCGGCTGGCGACAGACGACGGAAATGACCGCGCAATCTTTAATCAAGGCCATGGTCAAGCTCGGTGTCAAGCGGTTTATCTATACCGATATCAGTCGCGACGGCACTCTCACCGAACCTAACTTCAACGCCATTTCCGAGGTCGTTGATGCCACCAGAGCGTCGGTGATTGCGGCGGGCGGCATATCCTCGCTCAACCACCTCAAAATGCTTCAAAAGCTCGGTGTGGAAGGGGCAATAGTGGGCAAAGCTCTGTACACCGGCGATATCGACTTGAAAAAGGCCATTGCCGCTACCAGTCAGATGGAGTAGAACGAAATGGAATCAATTGATAATCTGAAATACGATGAAAAAGGGCTTATCCCGGCCGTAGTCCAGGATGAAGCTACCGGCGATGTACTGATGCTGGGCTACATGAATAAAGAGTCGTTGCGCCGCACGCTCAGCAGCGGAGAAGTCTGGTTTTACAGTCGCAGCCGCCAGGAGCTGTGGCACAAAGGCGCGACCTCGGGCAATCGCCTCATTGTTCGTTCGGTGTGGGCGGACTGCGACGTCGATACTGTTCTGGTGAGAGCAAAGCCCCTCGGTCCCGTGTGTCATACCGGCAGCCGGACCTGTTTCTTTCAGCAACTGACCGGGGACGGTGCTGTTATCAACCCTCAGGACGAAGGTTGAAGCATCTCTTCAGACTGGTCTATCTCCAGCGCCGCTCTTAAGGCCGCCAGTGCCACGTCTATCTGGTCGTCCTCAGGCTCTTTGGTGGTCATTCCCTGCAGCCAGAGTCCGGGGGCTATCAATGCCCTGACCAGAGGATTTCCGGTATGGTTGGCGCCAAAATGGATGAACTCATAACCGAGGGCGGCAATCACGGGAATGAGCAGGACTCGGGAAAGAATCATCAACCACAGTGACGGCCGGCCGACTAGCGCAAAAACCACGATGGCAATCATCAGCACCACGAAGAGAAAACTGGTGCCACAGCGTACGTGCGCCTTGTCGTGCTTTTTTACCGCCTCAACTTCCAGCGCTACCCCATGTTCATAGGCGTTAACCGTTTTATGCTCGGCACCATGGTAAGTGAAGACTCGTTTAATATCGGGCAACAGCCCAACCAGCTTCAGGTAGGCAATGAAAATGAGCAATCTTATGGCCCCCTCTATCAGGTGAAAGACCAGTGACGAGCTTATGTACGGATTGATAAGCCGGGTGAGGAAAAGTGGAATGACCAGAAACAGGACAACGGCCAGCAGAACGGAGATTGAAATCATAAGCCATACCGCTTTCCCGGTGATTTCTTCTTCCTCTTCTTCCAGCGATACATTCGCCGAATAAAGGAGGCTGCTGATGCCCAGCACCATCGCTTCGATGAGAACGATGATTCCTCTGAGCAGTGGAACCTTTCGCATCCGTCCGGTATAGACTGGTGAAAGGGGTCGGCTGCGGGTGATTATCTCGCCACTCGGACGTCTCACGGCGGTGACCGCCGACTTCCGCCCCCGTATCATCACGCCCTCGATGACCGCCTGGCCTCCGTAATGGAACTTCGCTTTCATCAATATCCCCTGATAAAGAAAAAGGAGCGGTGCTGATATCCCGCTCCTCGCTTTTTCATCAGCATACTCTGTTTTAATCTTT
>JABMRL010000185.1 GCA_013202615.1 Dehalococcoidia bacterium | reverse complement strand
GGTGCTATTTGCATTTGGTTGGTGAATTGACAGGTGGTCTTTTTGTGGCTAGAATTGGCTAATCAGAAAGGAGGTTGTTATGAACAGAACAGTTGAAATTGACCGCTTTATAGCTAAAACAGATACAGGTAAAGAATATACGATTTTGGTATATCAAGAGTTCATTCCAGCTGGGAGTTTTGATAACCCACAAGCCGAAATAGAAGGACTGAAATCGTTATCTACCTCTACAGGGCTTCATGTTAATTACATTGATTCCAAAACGTTTAAGGTCGTTGAGACTAATGAGATTATTCGGAAGGTCTGATATAGGATATTTCTCGTAATGGCGGAAACCTTCATTCTCATATATTGATGCAATCACATGAAGACCATCGTTGCACTCTTTTATATCAATCTGGTTGGCGGTTAGTCTGTTCATTTTTATCTCCTTGTCTTTAGTCCTTAATAGTGACAGCTACGGACAGCATTTTTAAAAAACAACCAAATGCAAATAAAACCTCCGCAAGAGATTCTTGACTATCTCTCCTACTCCATGCGCGACCTTAAGAAAGAGGTATTCAGGGTCATTTATTTGAATAACCGAAACCAGATTATTGATACGGTTGACCTCTTTGAAGGGACACCGGATAGTATCACCATCAGTACCCGCGAGATTTTAGATAGTGCTATTAAGCGTAATGCCAGTGCCTTGATTTTTGTCCATAATCATCCCACCGGCGACCACACCCCCAGTAAGACTGATAAACAGCTCACCAGAGACCTGGTCTTTGCCGGAATGATTCTGCAGATTAAGGTGCTTGACCATATTATAATTGGCGAGAATAAATACTCTAGCTTCGCTGAGAGCGGACTGATTCAGAAATGCGAAGATAATTTTTTAAACATGAAGATAAGGCACATATAATCACGGTTTTTCAATCGGGCGGCGGCGCTGAACGGTGGCCCCGATGACAATCAGTGCCGCCCCGAGCATGATGCTGACCACTACCTTGATGAGCAGCGGGAAGTCCATGCTGAGGAAGAAACCGAAGGTGTACAGCCCGGTAAGGTAGGCAATCGCCCGGATAACGTGGTGTGCCCGGATGGGTTTCTGTCTTACCCCCCGATAAATAAGCCAGCCAATAAGCGCTAAAGAAGCAAGTACGGCGACAGCAGTCAGCATTCAGTTCACCACCCTATGTTTTCAAAGTATTTACTCAGAAACGCGAACATGGCCACGGTGAGCAGCAGCGAGACCAGTTTTCCTGCTTCGGAGAGGTTTTTCACATACTCGGCGGCCAGGTAACCCACTCCCGCCAGACAGAAAAGGATGCCGAAGACAAATAAAACGTATTCCAGTCTTATATTCAATTCATGTACCTCCGGTTATCGTGGCGGTGCCGGAACAAGCTTTATCGCCGATGATGGGGTTGGGTTGATGTAAAGAATTATATTCCGCTCCATTTCACCACTTTTGATGGTCAGCGTGTAATCAAGGCGCTGCTCGGGTTGAGCGTCCGGCGGGACAAGCTCGGCGGAGTCAATCGTCCATTCTATCTCTGCTTTACTGAAAGCCTCGATGGTAACCTGCTGGGCGAGCACATCGCTGACCTTTTCCTGCATGCGCCAGACTGACACCTGAATATCAGCCTCATAGCTGGAGAACTGCCGGTTGTCAACTTCATAGCGAATGAAAGCCTTCTCCCCCTGCGTTACCCCAATGGACCAGTACGGCGAATTGCGCTGCCAGATGTCCGATTCTATTTTCTGCTCACGCTCTTCAGCGGTGATATAGACCGTATCGTAAATGCCCATATACCCATCGACGATGAAGATGGCGATAATGCCAAAAAAACAGATGAGGGTGAGATACAGGTATAAGTTTCTTCTTTTTGTTGCCATGCGTTAAGTTATTATCGCACAATTGCTGCCAGTTTCAGAAATTTATCCCAGCTCCGGTTCAATCAGGCCGTAGTTGCCGTCCCGGCGCTGGTAAAGAACGTTGAACTCCTCGGTGTCAGTATTGAGAAAGAAGAAAAAGTTGTGCTCCAGTATTTGTATCTGTTCGGCAGCCTCAATCACGGACATCGGTTTCATGGCAAACCGCTTCACCTTGACTACTTCCGGCTGGAATTCCTGAGCTGTTTCTATCTTGAACTCACCTCGCGCCAGCGAGTTACCTTTTCCTTTTTCATAGAGCTTTCCCTTCTGGCGCTCCAGCTGGCGGTCCAGCACTGAGATGATTTTATCGATTGCCTGAAACAGGTCTTCAGCACGCTCCTGGCTGTGCAGGCTGACACCCTTGCCGGTCACACTGGCCCGCACCATGAATTTCTGCTGGGGAGACCGGGTCTTTTCCTGGCTGATTTCCACGATGGACTCAATGATGTTGGGAAAATGACGTGTCAGCTTCCCGATTTTGCGCTCAACGTATCGGCGCACTTCCGAAGACACTTCCATGTTCAGTCCCGTAATCTGCAACTCCATCTTTTCACTCCTGACGCTTAAATCTCTCGTGCCATGGCCAGTCCCCACACCGCCGCCGCCCCGTTAGCTTTCAACACCGCCGCGCAGGCATCTAGCGTGGTTCCGGAAGTGGCCACATCATCAAGCAGCAGCACATGGCTTTTCCCGAGCCTGTTATCTCGGCAGGCGAAGGCATCGGCAATATTATGTGTCCGCTCCTCGATGGTCGCCGTCCGGGCCTGCGGAGGCGTATGCTTCCGGCGAACCAGGACATCATCCCGCACGGGTATATTTATCAGTTTTCCCAGCTCCTGTGCCAGCAGCCTGGACTGGTTGTAACCGCGCTCTCTCAATCGCTTCCGGTGTAGAGGTACCGGCACCAGGATATCGAAGTCCAGCGGGTTGGCGCTGAGGTATTCCTGCAGCATTCCGGCCAGAGGAGCTGCCATAGACCTCAGGTTCTGGTATTTGAGCTTATGGATTGCCTCACGCATAACGCCTTCAAAGCGAAACGGAGAGCGAATACCGTCTACGGCCGACTGCCATCGCACGCAATCGGGACAAATTACCCCGCTGGGCTGGGGCCGACCGCACCTTGGGCAGACGGGAGGCATTATTCGCGGCAGTGACTGGCGGCAGGCGGGGCAGATAAAAGCTCCTTCCCGGCCACAGCCGACACAGTACGGCGGGAAAATAAAATCGAGCGCTGCCTCTCTTAGTCTGGCTAGCTGAGGAAGCACGACATCACCTAATATGTGCGTTTTTACGGCGATTTGGCGGGCTATCGGGCGCGACTGTTGTGCAGCGTCCCATTCATTATGGGCTCGTTAAGATAGACATCACCATTCCTGATTTTCAGGTTATAGCCACATTCTGGATTGGTGCAAACCCAGGCTTTATAGTGAATCGATGCTCCCTGACTGCCGAAATCGGAAAGGGGCACCAGGTCACCAGTCTGACATTTTTGACATTTGGGAAAACTGAACTGTTCCATGAGGTCCTCCTCCCATCCTTAAGTTGTTTTAAGTATATAATTAATCAGAACCTTTTGACAAGGTCTTTTTCAGGCTGACGGCGGTAAGCTGGCGGTAAATAGAACCTTCTCTGGTCAGCTGGCTGCGCATCAGGTTGATGCTGCCCACCGTGAACTGATGGGCGGTCTCAAAACTGGCCCCGGCGATAAGCTGCCCGAAGCTCTGCTGCTCGGTCGGTGCTATCCTCTCCCTGGCGCGGGCCAGGGTCAGGTGAGGGGTGAACGGACGTGACTCACGGGCAAAGCCGAGTGGTACCAGGTTGGATTCAATGCGTTGCTGGAGCAGCTTCAGCCGGGAGATATCTCCCTCCACGCCTACCCAGACCACCCTCACCCGTTTGAAGTTGGGGAAGACTCCCAGCCCCTTTACCTCAAGCGAAAAAGGTGCTATTTCACGTGACGCTTCCTCGATGGCGCTGGTGATATCGCTGGTTTTAGCCGCCGCAATATCGCCCAGGAACTTCAAGGTCAGGTGTATGCTGTACGGGTCAACCCATTTCACCGAAGGCTGCTTATCCGGCTGCAGACCGGCCTGCAATTCGGCAAGCGCTGACTTTACCTCGTGAGGCAGTTCAATGGCGATAAACGAACGTATCTGCTCCATAGTGTTTGTCGCCCGGCCATTGCCAGAATTGGCCTCTTCCTGGTCTTAGAGCTTCAGTATTCGGCTGGCGTTACCGGATAGAATCAGGCTTTTCTCTTCCTCGTTTATGGCTGCCGAATTGATTTCCTGGAGCAGGCGGGTCTGTGGCATCAGGGGGTAATCGCTGCCGAAGAGTATCTTATCCGCGCCGACCAGCTGGCTGACCAGGGAATATATCTGGGGCTGGTAAAGAAACGGCGAGGCGGCAGTATCGAAGTAGACGTTCTGCAATGCCTTCGGCACCTCGGGCATAAGCGCGTAAAACGGCAGGCCACCCCCCCAGTGGGCACAGACGATGGTTACATCAGGGTATGCGGTGAGGAAAGGATAAAGCACATCAGGAGTGATGATTCCCTTGCCGGGATAGTCGTGGCCCACGGGCTCGGAGGCGTGGGTGAGGAGGATGAGCCGGTGTTTTTTTATTGCTTCCATGAATGGAGATATGATGGACTCATCATTGAAGTCCAGCAGTTGCATGTCGGGTCGCATCTCACCGATGCCTCTGGCGCCGCCCTGGGCGCAGCGTTCAATTTCAGCGATGGCGGCATCGACCGACTGCGGCTGAACCGTGACGAAACCGATAAGTCGCTTGGGGTGGCGGGCGATTGATTCCAGAATATAGTCGTTGGTCTCCACGCAAAGCTCATGGGTTATCCAGCCGAAGTTGACGATGACCGAAATATCAATGCCGGCCTTGTCCATGCTGTCGATGAGGTCCTCGGTGGTGGCGATTCTGGCCTCTTTCTGCGAGTAGAGCAGCGCGAAGCATGGGTCGCGGTCGATGTACTGACCGCGCTTTTGCTTGACGCGGGGTGGGAAGACGTGAGCATGAAAGTCAATAATCATCGCCTGATAATCGCCGGGTAATCGGACAGGCTATTATCGCGGTCAACTCCGGGCTAGCCCTATTCCGCTGGCGCCTCCTCTTCCGCAGGAGCTGCCCCCTCGGCTCCGGTCTCCGCTTCTTCTGCAACCTCGGGCACTTCCTCAACCTCCCTCACCATCACTTCGCTTATCTTCACCACCAGTTGCTCGGGGTCGGCATGGACCGTGATTTCCGGGTCAAGGACGATATCTTTGACATTGATGGCCTGGTCCACCTCTTCCAGTCGTGTGATATCAATATCGATCTGAGGCGGAACATTGGCAGGCAGACACTCAACGCTCAGGCTGTTGATGCCGTGAACCAGCATGCGTCCCTTGAATTTCAGCGCCGGCGCCTCTCCCACCAGCACAATAGGCACGTCAAAGGCGATTTTTTCGGTCCGTTTCACCTGGTAGAAATCAACGTGCAGCAGTTCCCTGGTAATAGCGTCGCGCTGAATCTCGCGGACAAATATGATTTTCGCTTTTTCACCATCAACCTCAAGGTTGACCAGCCTGGTCTTACCGGCGTGAGCGAGCAGGTTCTGCAGTTCACTGGTATCACACTGCAGCGTTGCCGATTTAACATTATGGCCGTAGAGGTGGGTGGGGGTTATCCCCTGACGGCGTAAAAATCTGGCTTTCTTTCCCAGCACCATCCGGTGCGTTGCTTTCAACTTTAAATCTTCCACTCTCTGCTCCTTTTCCAAAACCTATTTAAGCATATATGGCGGGAAAAATCAACGTTGGCGGCTGCCAGCGGATGGCTCTTTGTGATATTATAGAAGTTAAAACACGGGGACAAAAAGGTGATGGGAATGAAAATCATTGACCTGCGTAGCGATACCGTAACCCTGCCGACAGATGAGATGCGGCGGGCAATGTACGAGGCTGAGGTCGGCGATGATGTGCATCGGGAAGACCCCACGGTCAACCGTATCGAAGAGCTGGCCGCCGAAGTGATGGGCAAGGAGGCGGCGCTTTTCACCACCAGCGGCACGATGAGCAATCTCCTGGGTGTCCTGACCAATACCCGACCCGGCGATGAAATCATCGTCGGCAGCGAAGCCCATATACTCTGGTATGAGGTTGGTGGGGCATCAGCGCTGGGTGGGGTGATAATCCGCACCGTGCCCAATGATGAAGACGGAAGGCTCGCTCCCGCTGATGTGGAGAAGACGATACGCGCGGAGAACATTCACTTCCCGAAGAGCACTCTGCTCTGTCTGGAAAACACCCATAACCGCTGTGGCGGGGCGGTGCTGACCAGAAAATATACGGAGGAAATCTCCGGGCTTGCCCACCAGCGTGGCCTGCTCGTCCACCTTGACGGCGCCCGCATCTTCAATGCCGCTGTTGCTCTCGGTATCCCTGCAAAGGAACTGGCGGCACCGGTGGATACGGTCAATTTCTGTCTTTCCAAAGGACTGAGTGCGCCCGTCGGCTCGCTTTTCTGTGGCACGAAGGAGATGATGGAGAGAGCCAGAAAATGGCGCAAGATGCTGGGAGGGGGGATGCGGCAGGTCGGGGTTATCGCTGCCGCCGGCATCGTGGCTATTGAAAAAATGGTCGACCGCCTCGTCGAAGACCATGCTAACGCCAGACAGCTGGCGGAAGGGCTGGCTCAGATACCCGGCTTTTCCGTCCGCCCGGAGAAGGTGCAGTCGAACATCGTTAATTTTGAGTTTCCCGCCAGCGTCAGCGATTTTGTCACCAAAATCGGGGAGCGGGGAGTAAAATTCCTCTACCGGGGCGGACGTAGCGTGCGGGCGGTAACCAACCGCATGGTCGGCTCGGAAGATGTTGAAGAAGCTCTGAGCCGCATTGCCCGGCTGGCAAAAGAAGCTGGCTAGGGCCATTGGCCGTATAAATATCAAATAAATATATCCAGGAGGAGACAGATGAAGG
>JABMRL010000028.1 GCA_013202615.1 Dehalococcoidia bacterium | reverse complement strand
CGCATAAAATCAAGGAAAGGGGACAGGATGGAAACCGAGCGTGAAGCATGGCTGAAGTTAACGGTAGAGGAGCCGATAGACCCGGACCTGCCGATTTGTGACCCGCACCACCACCTGTGGGACCGCCCCAACGACCGATACTTTCTTGAGGAGTTGTTAGAAGACACCGGCGGGGGCCACCGTATCGTCCAGACCGTATTTGTGGAGTGCAAGTCTATGTATAAAAATAGCGGCCCCGAAGAGATGTGGCCTGTGGGCGAGACAGAGTTCGTGCAGGGCATTGCCGACCAGGTTGCAGGTGGACAATACGGGGTGACCGCCGTTGCCAGCGGGATTGTGGGTTTCGCTGACCTCAGTTTAGGCAGCAAGGTAGCACCGGTCCTCGAGGCACATATAGCGGCCAGCAAGAACCGGTTCCGCGGAATTAGACACATCAGCGTCTGGACTGCCAATCCGGCGGACATTATGGCGTCTTATAACGCCCCCAAAGGTCTGCTGCTTGACCCGAAGTTCCGAGAGGGGTTTGCGTGCCTGCCAAAGTACGGCTTAAGTTTTGATGCCTGGCTGTATTTCCCGCAGCTGATGGAACTGGTGGACCTGGCCAAAGCTTTCCCGGAAATAGCCATTGTCGTGGACCACATCGGGGGTCTCGTGCGTGTCGGCCCCTACGCCGGGAAGAATGATGAGGTGTTTCGTGATTGGAAGCACAGGATTGCTGCGCTGGCTGCCTGCCCCAACGTTTCGGTGAAGCTGGGCGGACTTGGAACGCCGCGCTGTGGCTTCGGCTGGTACGAGCAGGCTGCTCCACCGAGTTCAGCCGAGGTGGCCAAGGCCGTAGCGCCTTATTTTAACTGGTGCATTGAGCAGTTTGGGGTAGAGCGGTGTATGTTCGAGAGCAATTTCCCAGTCGATAAGATATCTTTTTCGTACACCGTTATGTGGAATGCCTTCAAGCGCCTCTCCAAAGACTTCACGCCGCAGGAGCGTGCCGCCCTGTTCCACGATACTGCCGCGAAAGTGTACCGGCTCCCAACCGGGTGACGAATGGTCTGGCGAGAATAGCCGTTGTTGAATTTCAGTGGACAATAGCTTCTGACGAAGATATTATAGCCTGTGTTGTTATCACTGATTACTTATTTTTAAGAAAGGAGATAAAAATTCGTGCAGACATGAGTTTGCCCGAATAGCTGGCTCCATTGACATCGCGTGTGATACGCCCAGAGCCAGCATAAAACCAAGCCTATGAATTACTCAACGCCACCACCGATGACGATTGATACCAGCAAGCAGTACACGGCTACCATCGAAACAGAGAAAGGCAGCATGATACTGGAGTTATTCGCCAGCGATGTTCCGGTAACGGTGAATAATTTCGTATTTCTCGCACGCGAAGGGTTCTACGATGGTACCACATTCCATCGCGTTATCCCTGACTTTATGGCTCAGGGAGGGGACCCCGCTGGAACCGGGGCGGGTGGCCCGGGTTACAAATTTGCTGATGAATTCACCAGGCACACCCATGTCACCGGGGCGCTGTCAATGGCTAATTCCGGCCCCAATACCAATGGCTCCCAGTTTTTCATCACTTATGCTCCGCAACCCCACCTTGACCGCAAGCACACGGTATTCGGTCAGCTGGCACTCGGGATGAATGTTCTGAAAGTAATCAAAAATGGCGATATTATAACACGAATAACCATAGAGGAGAGTTAGACCAGGTACGGAAGCAATGAAATTCATCACCGAGAGGAGAAAAACATGGAACTGGGACTCAAAGGAAAGGTAGCCATCGTCACCGGTGGTGCCAGGGGTATCGGCGGGAGCATTGTGGAAGGATTTGCCGGAGAAGGAGCCAGCGTGGTCATCGGCGATATTTTATTCGATGCCGCCCGTGAGCTGGCTGAGAAACTGGCCAAAAGCGGTGCCAAAGTCATCGCCGTGAAAACTGACGTAACCAGGAAATCTGACGCCGACAATCTCATTGCGACTGCGATGAAGGAGTTCGGCAAGATAGATATATTGGTCAATGCCGCCGGTGTTACCCAGGATATAATGCTCGTTGATATTGAAGAATCAGACTGGGACCGGATACTCGAAATAAACGCCAAGAGCGTGTATCTGACCACCAAAGCCGTGATGCCTCACATGATGGCTGCCAGGTATGGCAAAATCGTTAATATCTCCTCCCGCTCCGGTAAAGAAGGCATGCCCGGACTGTCCCACTATGCCGCCTCGAAATTCGCCGTCAGCGGCTTTACCCAAGCAAGCGCCAAAGAGCTGGCGCCGTACGACATCAACGTAAACGCCGTGTGCCCCGGCATCCTGCGCACTGACATGTGGGAGAAAATCCTTGACACCCGCTCCGCACGCACCGGCCTGCCGAGAGAGGAAGTCTGGGCAAGAGCGATGGAGACCATACCGCTGAAGAGGCCCCAGGTTCCGGAAGATATCGCCAGCGTGGTGCTCTTTTTGAGCTCCGATGTTGCCCGTAATATCACCGGAGAAGCGGTCAGCATAAACGGCGGGGCGCGGGTGGACTAGCGCTTAACGACTTTTTCACCACTGTAAATGCGTTGAAGGAAAAGAGATTTATTTAGCGCTTATTGAGAATTAAGCGAAGGCCATAACGCCTTCACTGAATGCCTGGATGATGAGAAAAACCGAGAAATAGTTGAGCGTTACCGGAAACGTAATTACTATCAAAAAAAGGGCGGCCAAGCGTACTTTCTGGCGCAATGCCATCGGCCTGACCGTTGATACTTTAGCTGCCACGGTGCTTTACCTTACTGCTCCAGCAGGTCCTTGGTGCTGGGCAGCTCACCGCAGATACGCTCATCAATCCTGGTCGCCTTGTCCAGAGCCCTTCCCAGCGCCTTGAACAATGCCTCCGCCTTGTGGTGGTCATTCGTGCCGTAGACTATTCGGGCATGGAGGTTCATTCTGGCCTCAATGGCCAGCGACTCCAGGAAATGGCGGATAAGGTCAGTGGCGAAGCCACGCATATCATTGTCGCTGAACGGCAATTCGAGTACCGTGTAGCCACGACCGCTGATGTCCAGGGCTACGGTAGCCAGGGCATCATCCATCGGCACGGAAGCGTCCGCCATGCGCACGATGCCCCTCTTTTCCCCCAGCGCCTCGGTCAATGCTTTGCCCAGGCAGATAGCCACATCCTCGGCGACATGGTGCTGGTCATTGCCGACAGCGGAGACGGTGAGGTCGAATATACCGTGCTGCGCCAGCTGCGATAGAAAGTGGTCAAACATTTCGATACCGGTGCTGACCTGCCACTTGCCGCTGCCATCGAGGTTGAGCTCCAGGCTGATTTTGGTTTCCTTCGTTTCCCTTTTGATTACAGACGTCCGGTTAGCCATTGGTTTTATCCCCCATTTCTTGGAGTGCTTTTATAAGGGTATCGGTATCTTCCGGTCTACCCACGCTGAAACGTATGCAGTTCTGCAGCCGCGGCTGGTCGAAATAGCGAACCAGTATCCCTTTCTGCTGAAGCCCCTGCTTCAGTTCTCCAGCGTCGCCTTTCTGCACCAAGCAGAGAATGAAGTTGGCCTGTGACGGAAATGATTCCAACCAGTCGATTTTCTCGATTTCCCGAAACATTCTTTCCCGTTCGTTGATTATGGTTTTTACATTGCCCATCAGGTAATCGACGTCCTTCAGCGATTCCTGCACCGCCACCAGGGCGGCAACATTCACATTATAAGGCAGTTTGATTTTAATCAGGTAGCTGGCGATTTCCGGCGGGAAAATTCCGTACCCCGCCCGCAGCCCGGCCAGCCCGGCCCATTTGCTGAAGGTCCTCAGCACCATCAGGTTTGGGTACCGGTCGACCAGCGGCACCGCCGTCTTGCCATAGAACTCGTAGTAAGCTTCATCGACCAGCACCGGCGTCTCCGTTTCCAGCAACTCCAGAATATCGCTTTCCGGCGTTGCCGTGCCGGTGGG
>JABMRL010000184.1 GCA_013202615.1 Dehalococcoidia bacterium | reverse complement strand
TACGCAGCAGCAGTCGCCCTTTGGAATATTCCCTGGCCTTTTTCAGTTCCGATTCCGGGATTGTCTCTCTGAGCAGAGCCAGCTCCTCGGTGATAGCCTTTATCGCCCGATTAAGGTTTTTCGCATCCACGCCGGCGCCGATGATGAGTGAGCCGGTATCGAGGAAATGGTCAACATAGCTGCTGATGCTGTACGCCAGTCCCAGCTTGTCCCGGATATTGGTGAACAAACGGCTGCTCATGCCGTCGCCGAGGATAACGTTGAGCAGGTCGGCGGCGAACCTTTTGGGGTGGAGAAGGGGCAGTCCCGGCAGCGCCAGACAGAGGTGTACCTGCTCAAGCTCCCGGTTTTCAATGCGCAGCCTGGGGAACTTACTTTCTTTGAAAGTGAGATATTCAGCCTGAGACTTACGCCCGGTCCATTTGCCCAGCGCCTTATTGACCATATTTACCATTTCCTGGTGCTGGATGTCACCGGCGACGGCTACCACGGTATTGCCCGGCTGGTAGTGGGTAGCGAGGTAATCGAGCATAAATTCCCGCGTTATGTTGCTGACTGAATCACGGCTGCCGGCGATATCGCGCCCCAGCGGGTGCTCGGGCCAGAGCAGCCCGTCAATGAGCATTCCCACCCGCTGCGAAGGCGAGTCGTTGCTCATGTTGATTTCCTCGATGATGACCTGCCGTTCCTTTTCCAAATCTTCCGGGTCGAACCGGGAGTTGATGAGCATGTCGACCAGTACATCAAGGGTGAGCTCCAGATAGGGTCGGGCTACCTTGCACCAGTAGACGGTGAGTTCCTTATCCGTGCCGCCGTTGAGAATACCGCCCACTCCTTCGATGGCTGTTGAGATATCCCTGGCCGTGGGACGCTTTGCCGTGCCGCGGAAGCACAGGTGCTCGATAAAATGAGAGACGCCGGCGTGAGAATCGGTTTCGTAGCGGGAGCCGGTGCCGATAAAGAAACTGACCGATACCGAACGGGTCTGGGGCATGGTTGAGGTCAGGATTCGCAGTCCGTTATCCAGCGTGCTTTTCTGATACAATATTTCACCTCATATGTACTTAATTGACATAATATCACATCAACTTGGTTGTTGCATAGCCTGTCGGCACCGGTTGAGTATGGAAAGTACTTCAAATGGCTCTTCAATCATGGCGAAGGTGGGCACTCCCCTCGGTTCCAGGAACGCCTTGGCCGCTTCCATGTCCTTCTTTTCGGCACTGAAAGTGACATAAAGCGGCTTCTCCGGATATTTATGTGCCAGCCTGACCAGAAAGTCCAGAGGCGGTATGCCGATGTTTTTGGCCAGCATGAGAACCGGCACCACCGCATCGATATTCTTATCCTGCATCAGGGCTTCAATAGCCTCTTCATAGCTGAACAGGACGCTGTGTTCGAATACCGACGGCCAGATATCCACCGGGTTTCTCATTCGGACATAATCCGGACTTATCTCCTGAAGGCGTGCCCTCGTCTTTTCTTCGAGCTCGGGAATATCAAGCCCCCACCGCTGGTGGCAGAGGTCTGAAAGCACCACCAGCATGGCGCCGGAAGGCGCCAGGAAGCCTATCCGGTTTCCTTTTGGCAGCGGCATGCAGGCGAGCGCCCTGGCTACCAGCACTAGGTGCGAGTATTCATAAAGCCGGGTAATACCTGCCTGTCTGATGGCGCCATCCAGAATACGCTCGTCCGAGGCCATGGACGCGGTATGGGTCACGGACGCTTTGGACCCCTCCCCGGTGGTGCCTCCCATGAGCAGGAAGACGGGCTTGCGGCGGATGACCTCGCGCGCCACTTCAATGAAACGACCCGGCCGCTTTATACTTTCCAGATAAAGGAAAATATATTTTGTCTCCGGGTCCTCGGCGTAATATTCAAGGACGTCGCTCTCATCGACATCGATTTTATTGCCCAGACCGGTTACCCTGGCCACCCCAAAATTCTCGTCGATGATGATACAGTACATGGTGTGGGTGGCGAAGTTGCCCGTCTGGGCGATGTAGGAGACGTTGCCTCGCGGGACCTTGCCCAGCGGGAAAATACTGGTGGTTAAACAGCAGGGCGTTGAGGTGTGGCCTGAGGTATTGGGGCCGACGGCAATGGCGCCGGCATCAGCGATGGCGCGCGTCAACTCCTGCTGGAGTGCCTTGCCACCCTCGTTGACTTCGGAGAAGCCGCCGGCGCAGAGAACGAATGATTTAACGCCCCTGGCGATGCATTCCTTTACCGATTGTACCGTAGCCTGGGCCGGGATGACGATAGCCGCCAGGTCAACTCCATCAGGCAATTCGGCGATTGATGAGCAGACGGGTAAACCCATGATTTCACCGCCCCTGGGATTAACCGGGTAGACCTTTCCTTTGTAGCCGTTGACCAGAATATTATTCATGACGGTATGGCCGGCCTTGCCGGGGGTGCCTGAAGCGCCAATCACGGCAATGCTTTCAGGTTCATAGAGCTTTGTCAGGTCCTTCTTCCGGGCTATTTTAACTGCGGGCTTTGCCGGCTCTTCACCCAGTGTGACCAGCGCGTCCACGGCGATTGGTTTGCCATCGGGCCTGACTTTAAGCGGATTGATATCGATTGACTGTATGTTGCCGTGCTGCCGCCCGATTTCACCAAGTTTGACCAGAATGTCTGCCAGCGCCTCGAGGTCAGCAGCGGCTTCGCCGCGGAAGGGTTCGAGCAGATTTCGGTGCTGGATTTCCTGGATCATCTCTCGGCTATCATGTATGGTC
>JABMRL010000183.1 GCA_013202615.1 Dehalococcoidia bacterium | reverse complement strand
TTGATTTTTACGACCAGGAATCAATAGAGTCAATCCTGCACCGCACTGCCCGTATCCTGCAGATTGAAGCAGAGGGCGAAGGGCTGAAAGAGGTCGCCCGCCGCGCCAGAGGGACACCACGCGTGGCCAACCGGCTGCTCAGGCGAGTCAGGGACTACGCTCAGGTGATGGGTGATGGTGTAGCTACCCACGCAGTAGCCGTCGAGGCACTGGCCAAGCTTGAAGTAGACTCCATCGGTCTGGATGAAATCGACCATAAGCTGCTGCGGACGATTGTAGAGAAATTCAACGGCGGCCCGGTCGGTCTTGAGACCCTGGCCGCCGCCATCAGCGAGGAATCAGATACTATTATGGATGTCTATGAGCCCTACCTGCTGCAGCTGGGCTTTATGGAGCGCACACCCCGTGGCCGCACTGCCACCCGGCTGGCCTACCAGCACCTTGGGCTGCCCTATAACAAAGAGAAGCCTCCCCAGGGAACCTTTTTTTAAACCTGCTAAACGCCTCCCAGTGTGGCGAACTGCGCCTGTGCATCGTAGTTGTAGTCCTTGGCAGAGCTGACCCGCAATTCATCCGGTTCTTTTACCGGGGGTTCCCCTTTGATTGACTTTACAAACTCAAAGGCTTTCTCCACCCGTTTCTCATCACCCTCCAGCGCCAGCACCACCGCGCCCTCGGAACCACCGACACCACCGGAGCCGAGGTGGTACGCCCGGGCACCGGTCATTACACCGATTGCCTGAATTTCGGTAAGCACCTTGCCCAGAACTACCGGCATCAGCCTTGCCGGCAATCCCATGGTATATTTGTAATAATAGAGGCCGGTATGCTTGGATGATTCAATCACCGATGTTACCAGCTTCTCCAGCCCTATCGGCATGATAAGGTGTGAGCCGCGCGGTGTCACAATCGGCCAGCACATGCCAATGGTGCCGCCTTTCACACTGGCCGCGAAAACACCGGCATTACCATCCATATCTATGGCATTGCCTCCCTTGATGAAGACGTCATCCGGGCCGAAATCAAGTATCTCCACATTGGAATCGGCCCCTTCCACCACCTTGCCCTTGCGGACAACGTGCCAGGTGCAGGGTGGTGCTCCAACGGTGCTATTGGTTATACCATTGCAGACGAGCCCTGCCGTCTGACTGGCTTTGTTCTCTATCTTTATCCCGAAGAGCTCTTCGCTGACGAAGGCATTGGTGATACCGCGGCCAATGATAATCATGCCGTTCTTATAGGCGTTCTGTACTTCGGGTAGCGCTACCGTGGCTTTAGCCAGCAGCCTTCTTGACTCCGCCGGATTCAGCACCACCAGAGCTTTAATCTGCTTCTGCCCGGGCTCGGGCTGTGGATACTCTACTTCGTAAAACAATTGCCGCCTCCTTAAGGAAATTTGTCTTATTTTAGCATTTTTCAACATTTATGCAAAACCTGATGCGGTAAAACAGTAAATTTTGCATACCGCCATTCCCATTGTCTACAATATATATTAATTATGAAATCAGTGCTGCTACACGCCTGCTGCGCACACTGCGCCGCCTACACCATCAATCACTGGCGGGAACAGGGGTATAATATCAGTGCCTTCTGGTACAATCCGAATATTCACCCTTACACGGAACACGAGCAACGCCTGGAGGCGATGAAAGCACTGACAAATCAATCAAAAATGCCCCTGATTGTCAGCGAAGGGTATGAAATCATCGATTACTTCCGCCAGGTGGTCGGCCATGAAGACCAACGCTGCCGGCATTGCTTCCGGATGCGCCTCTCCCGGACTGCCCGGGTTGCCCTTGAAAGGCACTTCGACGCTTTTACCACCACGTTGCTTATCAGCCCTCATCAGAAGCACGACCTCATCCGCGAAATCGGAGCCGCCATTGCCGGGGAAACAGGTGTTGAATTCCTCTACGCCGACCTCCGCAAACGATATTCGGACAGCCGCCACCTGACAAAGCCACTCGACCTCTACCGCCAGCAGTACTGCGGCTGCGTTTACAGCGAGTGGGAGCGGTACACAAATACTAAAATAGAATAGCGGTCAAAAAAGAGAGGGAGCCCGTTGCCGGGCCCCCCTTCTACATTACAGCGTATTTAATAAGTTCAGTCTGCCTGACACTGTTGCGATCCCTGCCACCCTTCGGAAACGGCAATCATCTGCCGACCGCGCGCCGCCTGCATGATGCGGGGCTGTGCAGACGTCTGGTTCAGTGCCGCCGACTTATTGCCTTTCCATGCTCTGGTTTCACCGGCACTTCCCTCGGCTGCCCCGGTTCCCTGACGCCACTGCCACGTATTTCGTCTCATCTCTTTTAACTGCCCGTAGGCCTCATCTGTCAGACCATCGAGGTTCTGGCACATCCCGGAGAAGGCTTTTTTCAGCATGGCCCGGTTAAAGGCTTCCGGCTTCTGCTCCCACCAGTCTGCTATCTCCGCCGCCTCTTCCTCCGTAATCAGCCCTTCCTCAACCGCCCGGTCCAGCAACTCATCAAATGTCTGTTCTCCGCGCTCGGCCATTATATCTTCTTTCGCCTGCGCAAAGGCATCGTTCAGTTCTTCTTCGGAAATACCCAGTCTATCGGCCAACCTGGAAAGAAGTTCACCTGGTTTCATCGTAGACATAAACAGTCTGGCTCTGGGTATTAGCTCTTCCAGCTCTTCAACCAGTGCTTCTTCTGGCTCCGGCTCCTCGTTCTCCTGGGCCAGCACTGCCACCGTACCGCTCACGGTCAGGGTCAGTATAGCCACCAGCACCGCAATCAAGACCTTCATTTTCTTGGACATTTTTCTTACCTCCTTTAGATAATTGATTTTTAACGCTTATATTAACTGAGGGTGGGGAAAAGGACCCCCACCCTCGATTGTTTTCACGCTAGTCCAGAATTTCGTAAGCCACCTGGACGTTCATGGTGATTTCCATCTCGCCGGGGCTAATGGGTGTTTCCATTGCCGGAGCTCCGGCCATGCTCTCATATGCGTCCTGGCGGTAGACCGGGTATGGATAAGCCGCGTTTTCGGAAATATAGACCGGTTTACCCAGTTTAACATCGGCCAGTTCGGCAAGCTGCCTGGCCTTTGAAGTCGCGTCAGCCATAGCTTTCTGTCGTGCCTCACCGTAGTAAGCCGAGGGCTCCTCGACGGTGAATCCGATGCTGTCAATGCGGGTGAGGTCGCCTCCTACCCCCGCCACCGCGTCAATGACGGTGCCGACCCTGTCCATCTCGCGGATTTTGGCCGTTACCATGTTGGTAACCCGATAGCCAGTCACCACCTCTTTCCCCTGATTATCATCCCAGCGGGTTACCTTGCGAATATTGAAGTACTGTGTCTGTATGTCCTTCTCGGCGATGCCGTTATCATCCAGAGCGGACATTACCGCAGTCATCGCCCCATTGGCTTTTTCCTGCGCCAGAGCCACGCTTGACTCCTGGGCTTCGATGCCCAATCTGAGTACGGCTGTATCCGGCACGGCACTTACCTTTCCGCTGCCGCTTACCGAGATACCTTCCGGCTGGCTGCTCAGGTTCAGCTTCAGGTTTGACGGTACCGAAGCCACGGCACCTCCCTCTGGAATGCAGCCGACCAGACCGACGACCATTATTATCAATGCCAGACCGGCTGCCACAAACCATTTATTCTTCATTCTTTACCTCCCTGTTTTTATTCTCCACTTATATATAACGAAAGAGTCGCCGCTTGGTTAGCGGCGACTCTTTCCAAAAATCTTTTTTCTGCCTCTTGCTATTTAAGATACTTCACAGACACACGGCCTATTCCCTGCCCTTATCTTCAGCCTTACCATTATCCTTATCTTCATTTTCATCTTCAGCTTCAGCTTCCTCAAGAAGCTGGAGCAGTTTTTCATATTCTATATTTGAAGACTCAAGCGCCTGAAGCAGAGCCGGTCTGGCAGATTCCGGCGCTCTCTGCAACGCTGCCCTCAGGGCTGCCGAATGTTTTTTAGCATTCTGAACAATAATTCTTATGAGCTTGGCCCGTTCGTCCAGCATTTCGTCCCCTTCTTCTTCCTCCACCTCAACCTCCGGCTCGGGGATAGCCGCCGGTGCCGGTGCCAGTACCGGTGCTTTCTCCGGCACTAGCTGGGCCGGAGCTACCGTTATCGCCGGCTTCCCTTTTTGGGGCTCTCCGGCCTTAGCTGTCGGTGGCGCTTGAGTAGCCGCTTCGGGAGGCGGCGGAGCCATCATCACGCCCGGTTTCGGCTCCTCAGGTGATACAGCAGGAACAACGGCCTCAACATCTTCTGTGCCCACCAGCAACGTCATAGCCATTAACTGGTTGTTCAATCGCTCGGCGGTCTCCTCCATATGCTGCAGCTTCCCTTTTTCGACCATGCTGATTATCTCGTTGACTCGTTTATCCACCAGTTCCGCGTAGTATTCCGCCTTGCCCAGCGCCGAGGGGGTCAATGCCAGCCTCACCCTTTCCGTGGCCAGTTTCACCGGATAAAGTGTCTGATCCGGCAGGCTGTTCCCGGCGGCGGCCACCGTGCCGCTGCTGGCTACAAGCAGTACCAGGACCGCGATTGCTGCCGTTGCCCAGCGTGGCTGCCAGCCAAAAAATGAGAAGCGGCGTTGTTTCCTCTCCTCTATATCCCTGAGTTCGGTGAGTATCTGATATCTGGCTTTCTCCCGGAATTCGGGGCTGGGAGCAATCTCCAGCGTTTCCTTCGCCTCAAGCGCTGTCTGCAGCAGTGGCGCAAGCTCGGCGGCGTACTCCGGATAGCCCGCCAGACACTGCTCAACGGTCTCACCACCGGTGAGAATCCGCTCCAGGCATTCCTCAAAGATATTGACCAGCTCTCTGTTATCTTTCATTGCTTTATCCTGCCGCCATTATCTTGCGCAGAGATACAACGGCGCTGTGCTGCAATGCCTTGATAGCGCCCTCGCTTTTGCCCAATGTTTTGGCCACCTCCGCCAATGACAGGCCACCGGCAAAGCGGAGTGAAACCACATCACGTTGCAGACTTGTCAGCTGTTTGGTAGCCGCGACCAGATTTTCAATATCCATCTTCTGTTCCGTCTCAGAACTGGGGTTGCTGTTGCTGCTGCCAACCAGAGATTCCTCCAGTGGCACCGTTGTCCGTTTCGACTTTTTCCTCCAGTAGTCAACCATCTGGTTGTGGGCAATGCGAAACAGCCAGGAAGAGAACGGACTTCCCTTCGACCTGTAGCCGGAGATAGATTTAAATGCTTTCAAGAAGACCTGCTGTGTCATGTCCTCTGCCTCGGTCCTATCTCCTATTTTGAGAACTATATATCGATAAATCTTATCGAAGTTCTCTTCATATAGTTGCGTTAAAGCTGCCTCGTCATTTTCTTTCGCCCGTCGGACAAGGCTTTCTTCATCTTGCACCTGACAACTCCATACAGCCGGCCGTTCGTTTCAGGGTATCTCTTTTGCAATGCCATATGTCGCTACCCCGTGCATATAGTATAACGAACGAGCATGGCAAAAGATAGCGCTGCTGACTGCTAACTACGCTGTGGTGAGAAGTCCAAATATGCTAAAATCATAGGAACTACTTCTCTATAGATTATGGAGAAAAAGCCTTGGCGTACTATATGCGCTACATGCGCAAAGAGGATTTGCCCCAGGTCAACAAGATAGACCGGGAGGCGTTTCCCACCCAGTGGCCACCACCGGACTATCGCCGTGAGCTGCAGAACCCGCTGGCCCGTCTGCTTGTCGTCTGTGAGGACCACCCTGATACCGATGAGCCGGAAATGGAAATCCCCCGGGAAGACAGCTCCGGCCTGACGTCACGGGTAAAAAGATGGTGGCGGCAGAATCGATTCTTCGGCAGCGAACCGCCCCAATCAAACGAGCACTGCATCATCGGCTTTACCAGCACGTGGGTAATGGCTGATGAAGCCCATATCACCAACATCGCCGTGCGCCAGAGTCACCAGCGACAGGGTCTCGGGGAACTGCTGCTCATATCAATCATTGACCTCGCCATCGAACTCAAGGCCAGTATCGCTACCCTGGAAGTGCGGGTATCCAATCTAACGGCTCAGAGCCTGTACCAAAAATACGGCTTTGCACAGGTGGGCCTGCGCCGCAACTACTACACGGACAACCGCGAAGATGCTCTGCTCATGTCCACCGAGAGCATCGCCTCCGTCCCGTTTCAAGCACATCTCCAGCAAATGAAACGTGACCATGCTCAGAAATACGGCAAAAAGATTAAATCTCCGACCGGCAGCATGTCCAGGTAACCTGAAGACAGAAGGTAAACTTTAACATTAGTCTTCACCGTACTTTTACGCTTTGACCACCGACAGACGACGTGTTAGAATTAAAATACCAGGGGCCGGACTCGTGGCCAAGGAGGGTGCAGAGCGATGTCAGGTCATTCAAAGTGGAATTCCATCAAACACCAGAAGGGCGTTACCGATGCCCGTCGCGGTCAGCTTTTTACCAAATTGACCCGTGAGATAATCGTCGCCGTGCGTGAAAGCGGCACCAACCCGGACACCAACTTTCGCCTTCGACTTTCCGTCCAGAAGGCCCGTGATAGCAACATGCCGATGGACAACATCGAGCGGTCTATCAAGAAGGGCGGCGGCGAGCTGGAAGGCATGACCCTCACCGAACTGGTCCTGGAAGGCTATGGCCCGAGCGGCATCGCCATTCTTGTGGAAGCCCTCACCGACAACCGCAACCGGACAATACAGGACGTCCGCAGCACCTTCACCAAGCACGGCGGCAGCCTCGGGGAGAACGGCTGCGTGTCCTGGATTTTTGATGCCAGAGGCCTGATTTCGGTCAAGGCGGCCGGCCTTGATGCCGACGATTTAGCCCTGAACGCCATTGATGCCGGCGCCGACGATGTGAAGATAGAGGGCGACTACGTGGAAATCTACACCATGCCCGAAGACCTTTTTACGGTCAGGTCGGCACTGGAAACGAAGAACATTCCCATCGTCTCGGCGGAACTGCTCAAGGTGCCCAAGACAACGGTCCAGCTTGACGATAAAGCCGCCATGCAGACCATGAAGCTGCTGGAAAAGCTGGAGGAAATTGACGAGATGCAGCACGTATACAGCAATGCCGACTTCCCCGATGCGGTTCTGGAGCAGTACGAGCTACAGGCCTCCGGTTGATGGTTATCCGCAATGATAGTTTTAGGTATTGACCCGGGCACGGTCACCATGGGCTACGGGGTGGTGGAGAGCAACAATGATGACTTATCCCTGGTTGACTTCGGCGCATTAACCACCTCGGCGCGCTCCCCTATCGGGGAGCGCTTGTGTTATCTCTACCGCGAGCTGCTGTGCCTTATCCAGAGCTACCAGCCGGACGTGGTCGCCGTGGAGCAGCCGTTTGTCGCCAACAATGCCCGCTCGGCGCTGGCCATCGGCAGGGCCCAGGCCATTGCCCTCCTCGCCGCCGCCATCCAGGGCATCCCCACCTACGATTACACGCCCACCCAGGTCAAGCAGAGCGTCGCCAGCTACGGTGCCAGCAGCAAGGCACAGGTACAGGAGATGGTCCGACTCCAGCTCGGTCTGGCCGAAGCCCCCCAACCCGATGACGCCTCCGACGCCCTGGCGGTGGCCATCTGCCACCTTCGCGAGATACACCTGAGCGAGCTCCTCGCCAGGCAAGGAGAGAAACAATGATATCCAGCCTGCACGGTAAAGTAGCGTCGCTGGGCGGCGACTGGGCCGTCATCAACGTGAACGGCGTTGGCTTTCAGGTCTTCATGCCCACCTCCACCCTGAGCGCTATCGGCGCGGTCGGCAAAGAGGCACACCTTTACACCCACCTCCACCTCCGCGAGGACAATGTTGCCCTCTTCGGCTTCGCCTCACCGGAAGAACTGTCGCTTTTCCAGTTGCTCATCGGGGTTTCCGGACTCGGCCCCCGGCTGGCGCTGGCCATGCTCTCGGGAATGAGCGTGGAGCATCTGGTGACCGCCATCGCCACCGGCAGCGTTGATTTGTTGACCGTGATTCCCGGCATCGGGAAGAAGGTGGCCAGCCGCATTGTGATGGAGCTGAAAGAGAAGATCGGCGCCGGCTGGATTGCCACCACCACCCCCCTCCTCGCCCAGGAGAATATCGATGTGCTGGCTGCCCTCACCGTTCTGGGCTACTCCGCCGTTGAAGCCGCCCGTGCCGTTGCCACCCTGCCCCCCACCCCTGATTTATCTCTGGAGGATAAAATCAAGCTGGCGCTTCAGTATTTCGGGAAATAAAAATGCTCACCATAAGGAAAGCGACCCTCGCCGACCTGGGTGCCATCACCGAGATTTACAATGATGCCATCCTGAAAACGGTGGCCTCGTTTGATACCGAGCCCAAGACCGATGCCGAGCAGAAGAGCTGGTTCGACCACCACGGCCCCAGGTACCCGATACTGGTTGCCGAAGAGGATAACCTCCTCGTCGGGTGGGCGTCTCTCAGCCTGTGGTCGGACCGCTGCGCCTATTCCGACACCGCCGAAGCCTCGCTTTATGTCAGGGAAGAACATCAGGGCAGGGGCATCGGGCGCAAGCTCGCGGAAGCCATAATCGAAGCGGGCGGGAAAGCCGGCCTCCACACCCTGATTGCCCGCATCGCGGCCGGCAACGATGCCAGCATACACCTCTCCGAATCGGTCGGCTACCGGCACATCGGCGTTATGAAAGAGGTGGGTCAAAAATTCGGCAAGCTCCTGGACGTGCACCTGATGCAGTATATTTACGAGTGAGTAGTAATTTGGGGGAAGCGATACGTAATGAAAACCAATAACTCACCCCTAGGGGATAGATTTTGGTTCTGTCCTTTGTATTCTTTTCAGTGCACTTCTGAAATCGTAGATTTAGTTGAAGGTATAAAAATAATAAAATTACCCAAATATCTACGTTACGATGAAGAATATCGTTATGGACCTCCTTGGTCAGATGAAGGATATGTTGAATTTGGAGCTTCATTCCCTTCTCCCGTAAATATGGATCCACAAGATGATTTCGAAAGGGCCTTTAATCTGTCATTGGATTTATTATCTGCACTAAGGCTTTCCCATAAAGGTATGGTTGCATCGGGTGAACTAATT
>JABMRL010000182.1 GCA_013202615.1 Dehalococcoidia bacterium | reverse complement strand
GCTCCAGGCAGGAGAGCGGGCCATGCCTTAACTCGGCCGACACCGTGCTCTGTCTGAAAAATATGAACCAAGTTGTCGAGCTTGACGCCGGCAATTTCACCGTTCAGGTACAGGCGGGCATAGTCAACGATGAGCTGCAGAAACAGCTGGCAAAAGAAACCTTCTTCCTCCCCCTGGACCCTTTCTATACGGAGCGTTCAACCATCGGTGGCGAAATCGCCGTCAACGCCAGCGGGCCGCGAAGGACCATGTACGGGTTGATTCGCGACCTCGTTCTCGGAGTTACGGTTGTCACCCCCACCGGCGACATCGTCCATACCGGCGGAAAGACGATGAAGAACGTGGCCGGCATAGACCTGTGCCGGATGTACATCGGCTCGTGGGGCACCCTGGGCGTCATCACCGAGGCCGTGCTGAGACTCTTCCCACTGCCTGAAACGAGCACAGGCATCTATATAACCTTCCCCGACCCGGAAGAGGCCTTTCGAATGGTCGGCCAGCTCCTGAACTCGCCGTTGACACCCAGCGCCATTGAGCTTGCTGACTCGGTAGCCGGGCAAAACGTGGCGGAGGCCACAGGCTCAAAACTCAACGACGGCGAGGTGCTTCTAATTGTCAATGCCGAGGGAACGAAGGATGATGTGGGGCGGCACCGTAAAGACATCGCTTCATTCGCCGAGGCCAACAGGGCGAAAAACACCATAACACTGGAAGACGAAGAAGCCTCCCGCGCCTGGAAGGTGTATCGCGACGTGCACGAGGCAATGCTTGGCGACAACTCGTCAACTCTTCAGGGCAAGGCCTCGGTGCCCATCAGCAAACTGGGAGACATGTATAAAGAAGCGAAGAAAATCAGCGCCAGCCACGGCGTGAAAACCGGCGTGACGGCCCAATGCGGCAGCGGAATACTGTACACCTACCTGACCGATACCCCCGAGAAACTGGTAAACATCACCGGTGTACTGAAAAAGGCAGCGGTTGACATGAGCGGGTTCTTTCTCGTTGAATCGGCGCCGCTTTCGTTCCGAAAAGAGGTGGCCATCCTGCCGCCACGCAATGATTACCGATTAATGAGACGACTGAAGACTGAGTTCGACCCGAAAAACATCCTGAACCCGGGTCGATTGGTAGGAGGTCTACGCTAACTATGCCAACGGTGGCTGAGGAATTAGCGGAAACATTACAGCTGTGTAACAAATGCGGGCTCTGCCTGGCAGGCTGCCCTATCTATAAAATTACCGGCATAGAATGGACCAGCGCCAGAGGGCGCGTGGCGCTGCTCCGCAGCGCCTTTCTTGATGAGAGACTGGAACTTGAGGACCTGAATGACCCGATATTTAACTGCCTGACCTGCAACGCCTGCACGGAGCATTGTCCGCCCGGAGTGCCAACAGGAGACATTATCTTCCGGGCCAGGCAGGAGCTGCTCAAGAAAAAGGGAGACCCCTGGACACAGCGCCTGCTATTCCATAAATTACTGCCTAACCCGGAAATGATTTATAAAGCCTCCAGGCTCCTCAGGCTGGCCGATGTCACCGGCCTTCGTACCCTGGCGAGGAAGACCGGCCTGACCAGACTGGCCGGTGATGCCGGAAAGGCAGAAGCTATGGTACCCAGAGTGCCTTCCAGCGAAGGCCTGAAAGCCATACAGCGCATGGCCAAAAAGCTTGACAAGCCCAAATATCATGCGGCCTATTTCGTTGGTTGTTACGCACCCAATTTCGCGCCGGAAAAAGCGGCCGCAACTATTCGCGTGCTCAATAAAAATCAGGTGGAAGTCATCGTGCCCGACTTCGTCTGCTGCGGCCTGCCCGCCGCCGGCTACGGCGAAATGGAGTCGGCACGGGACCTGGCCAGAAAAAACATCGAGCTGGCCGGCAAGCTAAAGGTGGACGTGGTCGTTACCCCCTGCGCCAGCTGCAGCTCGTTTCTGAAAGACTATGCCAAACTGCTGGCTGACGACCCCGAATGGGCCGAGAAGGCAAAAGAGTTTGCCGGCAAAGTCAGGGACATCAGCGAGTTCCTAGTTGACATCGGCCTGAACACCGAAATGGGCGAACTCCAGAAGAAAGTCACCTTCCATGACCCCTGCCACCTCGCCCACTATCAGAAGATAAAGGACCAGCCACGCACCATATTAAAGAGTATCCCAGGCGTTGAGTTTGTTGAGATGGATGAAGCTGACATGTGCTGCGGTGCTGCGGGCAGCTACGCCTTCAAGAACTACGATTTATCCCGGAAGGTGCTGGAACGAAAGATGGATAACGTTGCCAAGACCGGCGCTGATACCCTGGTATCGAGCTGTCCCGCCTGTATCATGCAGCTTTCCTGCGGCGTGGGCCAACAGAAGCTGCCGGTATCTGTCCTCGAAATCGTGGAACTGCTTGATGAAGCGTACCGGAACGCCAAGGGCAACGGGTAAACGCGGTCAGCATTTTCCTGACGGAGTAACGCCATGAAGATAGTCATTGCCCCACAGGGATTCAAAGGAAACCTCACCGCTCTGGAAGTAGCGCGGGCTATCGAGGAAGGGGTAAGGCGCATCGTGCCCGATGCCGAAACGGTACTCAAGCCGATGGCCGACGGCGGCGAGGGCACAGTGCAGGCACTGGTAGATGCCACCGGCGGCGAACTGCTGACCACAGAGGTTACCGGGCCGCTGGAAGAACAGGTGAACGCCCACTGGGGCATTCTGAGCGACAGGACCACCGCCGTGATTGAGATGGCTTCCGCTTCCGGTCTACCGCTCGTGCCACCGGAGAAACGCAATCCGTTTATAACCACCACCTGCGGTACCGGCGAGCTGATTCGCACCGCACTCGACCGCGGGTGCCGGAAGCTGATTATCGGCATCGGCGGCAGTGCCACCAACGACGGTGGTGCCGGAATGGCACAGGCACTCGGTGCCAGATTCCTCGATGCTGACAATAAAGAGCTTCCCTTTGGCGGCGCGGCACTGGCCAGGTTGGAGAGAATTGACATCTCCGGCATGGACCCGCGGCTGGCCGACTTTGAAGTGACGCTCGCTTCCGATGTCAACAATCCGCTGTGCGGGCCTCGAGGTGCTTCCGCCATCTATGGGCCACAGAAAGGCGCCACTCCCGAAATGGTGAAGCAGCTTGATGCCGCGCTCTCTCATTACGCTGACGTGATTAAAAGAGACCTTGATATCGACCTCAGGGAAGTGCCCGGGGCCGGGGCAGCCGGCGGGCTGGGGCTGGGGCTGATGGTCTTTCTAAAAGCCAGGGCAGTGCCCGGAATCGATGTCGTCATCAGAGCAACCAATCTGGTTGCCGACCTAAAAGGCGCTGAAATCGTCTTTACCGCCGAGGGCCGTATTGACTGCCAGTCGGCGATGGGCAAGGTCCCAACCGGTGTGGCTCTGGCTGCCAAGGAATTCGGGGCGACGGTTATTGCGCTGGCGGGCGAGGTGGCTGATGACTGCCGGGTGGTCTTCGACCAGGGAATTGATGCCGTGCTCAGCATCGCTCCGGGGCCGATAACGCTTGACCAGTCCATGGCCGAGGCAGAGAAGCTGCTGGCCAATGCCGCCGAATGTGCCATGCGCTTCATCGCGAGCCAAGCCAAACAATAGACTGGCATGAAGAAATAAAAACAGTGCGGAGGGCAATACCATCCCCTGATTTTTGGGGATTTATTTGTGAAGCGTTACCGGTTTGCTTGCGTCCCGCTTTTTCCAGTAAAATGAGGTGACTTTGGAGAGAAAGAAGTTCAGAGGATGTTAAATATTCCTGTTCTGGTGCTGAACCAGAGCTACGAACCGCTCACCATATGCCGGGCCAAGCGTGCCGTCGTCCTGGTTTATCAGGGCAAGGCGGAGATGCTGGAGAACGGCCTTGGCTTTATCCACACCGTCAGCGATAGCTTCGAGCTTCCTTCGGTTATACGCCTCGCCTACATGGTGAGACGCCCTTACCGGAAGAAAAAACTGACCCGCTATGAGATATTCAACCGTGACAAATATACCTGCCAGTACTGCGGTAAGGAAACCAAGAACCTGACCCTGGACCATGTCATTCCACGCTACCGGGACGGACAGCATACCTGGGAAAATGTGGTCAGTGCCTGTGTACCCTGCAACCGGCGCAAGGCAGGAAGAAACCCGAAGGAAGCCGGCATGAAGCTACTCCGCAAACCGGATTACCCCAGCGACAATCTCCTCTTCAGCATCCCCTACCACTACCGCCAGTCCAGATACGAATGGCAGAAATACCTGCCGCAGTGAGGACACCGGTTAGTATGAGACTTCGCTAAGCGGCAACTCCACGGTCGCCTCGCTCTCCAGTCGCACGAGCACCGTTTCCTTCAGCGGGTTACTGCCCACAACCGTCGCATCGCCCATAGCCGTTGATATCTGCTGGCCCGCCCTGGGCATCTTCCCCCTCATAGTACGGTACTGCTCATTCTCATAGCCCAGGCAGCACATCAAGCGACCGCAGACACCGGAAATTTTCATCGGATTCAAGGGAAGACCCTGGTCTTTCGCCATCCTGATTGAAACCGGGGCAAAATCGCTGATAAAGCTCATACAGCACAGCGGGCGACCGCACCGGCCGAAGCCACCCAGCAGCTTGGCCTCGTCCCGGGTACCCACCTGCCGCAGTTCCACCTTTGCCTTGAACTGCCTGGTCAACCGGCGCACCAGCTCTCGAAAATCCACCCTCTGCTCGGCGCTGAACAGGAAGCTGAGGCGGCTGCCATCAATGTTATAATCCGCCGAAAGGAGTTTCATCGGCAGCTGGAGTTCCCTTATCATCTCCCCGCACTGGGTTAACGCTTCCTCAGCCTTGGCCTCGAGCTCCTGAGTGCGTAAAATATCTTCCGGCTCGGCCTTGCGCAAGACCGGCTTGAGGGTCTCGTTAATCTCATCCGCCGGCGCCTGTCGCGGAGCAATGGCCACCTTACCCAGCTCTTGCCCCCGGCTCGTCTCCACGATAACGTGGCCATTGACCTCCAGGTCGAGGCCAGCGGGGTCAAAGTGGTAGACCTTTCCCGCCGTCTTGAATCTAACACCAACAATCTGATCAGCCATCGTTCACCATTACTCCTGTCTTCAGTTCCCCTCGGTTACTGTCTATCTTTCCCGGCATATCAAGCATCAGCACTTCCAGCACCAGTCGCGGATTGGCGTTCTGCCTGAGCTGCCTTTCCGCAGCCCTGATGCTGCCCAGGCAATCCCTTATCTGCTCCATAGTATACTGCCCGGCCACACTATTCAACATATCCAACTGGTCGATATTGGCCACGTAATCCGGACAGCCTGCCTTCACAAGCAGCAGGTCGCGCCACCAGCCCAGCCAGAGGTCAAGCCTTTCCTGCACCATCGCCCGGTTCTGCGTATATTGAGCTGCCAGCCGCGCCGCGTGGCCGAAGCGTGCCTCGGTGTCCACCCGGATAACTTCGTATAAGTTTTCCAGTTTTTCCGCCCGCTCCTGCAATATCTGGTCGCCGGAAGCCGCTGCGATTGCCCAGCCCAGACACCCCCTGGACAACCTGGCCAGGAGTCTGGCCTGTTCTGGTTCAATTCCCCAGCGCTTCTGGAGAGCTTCT
>JABMRL010000181.1 GCA_013202615.1 Dehalococcoidia bacterium | reverse complement strand
TCGAAAGAAGTAATGAAGGCGTTATCTTCCAGAGGAATTGCCTCGCGATAGCGCCACATGTTTGGCTCTCTCCGTTTTATCCGGGTCGGGTCGAAGACCGGCTGAAAGTCGATGTCCAGGACGCCGTCGCAGTCGCATCTCCACCGCGGTTCCTCCAGTGGATATGATGCCTGGCATTCCGTGCAGACAAATTTGCTCATTCAAAATCCCGTTTATGTTTTAATGGCGGCAACGGCATCAATCTCAACCTGGAAGCCAAAGTGCAGATTGGGTGCGGGCGCCATGGTGCGTGCCGGCCGGTGCTCGCCAAAAAACCGGGCATACACGGCGTTCATTCGCTCCCAGAGCGACATATCGGCAAGGTACACGGTTGTCTTCAATACGTGATTCAAGTCGCTGCCGGCGGCCTGTAATATTCCGGCGAGGTTCTTCAATACCTGTTCCGCCTGCTCTTCAATCGGGCCGGTTATTTTCTCTCCTGTTTCCGGGTTAATCGGCAGCTGACCACAAACATAGACGGTATCGTTATGGACCATGGCCTGCGAGTAATGTCCCGCGGGCCTGGGGGCGTTTTCAGTGAATATCACCTTCACTTCCATTTCACCTCCTTTACCGTTGCTGGTGCTATTCTGTATTAATGATAGTCTGCTGTCAATGCTGGCGGTGTGAAAAGAAAAGGCACAGGACTTGCTCTGTGCCTCCTTATTAAAGGTTTCGTCTGGCGGCGGCGGGCTACTTGATTTCCGAGTGATATCGCTGTAAGGATTTCACCCCTGTCTTGACCTGGCGATAGGCGGTGATACCCTTCGCGGCCGCCGTGGCTGCGGCCAGCGTGGTGATATAAGGCACCTTGTATTTGATGGCCGTTTTGCGAATATATGAGTCGTCATACTGGCTTAACTTGCCGCTGGGGGTGTTTATGACCAGCTGGATTTCTCCGTTCGTAATGCCGTCAGCGATATTAGGCCTCCCCTCATGCATTTTCAGTATCATTTCCGACGGTACGCCCCGGCTGGCGAGGAACTCATGTGTCCCCTGCGTGGCCTTGATTTTGAAGCCAAGCCTGGCAAACTGCGCGGCAACTTCATATACGGTGGGTCGGTCTTTAGGTGAAACCGTTATCAGGACAGTGCCGTCTAACGGGAGCAGTTGCTGGGCGGCGACCTCTGCCTTGAAAAAGGCGAGGCCAAAAGAATCGGCGATGCCGAGCACCTCGCCGGTGGAGCGCATCTCCGGCCCCAGGACGGGGTCAACCTCCGGGTACATATTGAAGGGAAATACCGCTTCTTTTACGCCATAGTGCGGGATGACCCGGGGTTTGAGGCCGATCTCAGACAGCTTCTTGCCCAGCATCAACTGGGTGGCGATACGGGCCATGGAAACGTTGCACACCTTGGATACCAACGGCACCGTTCGCGATGCCCGCGGGTTGGCCTCCAGCACATATACCATGTTGCTGGCAATCGCGTACTGGATATTCATCAGCCCGACGACATTGAGTTCCTTGGCAATCTTCTTGGTGTATTCGTTAATGGTAGCAATGTGTTCCGGAGACAAGCTGACGGGAGGAATGACGCAGGCCGAGTCTCCGGAATGAATGCCTGCCAGTTCAATGTGCTCCATTACCGCCGGTACAAAGGCATCCGTGCCATCAGCGATGGCGTCAGCTTCCGCCTCAATCGCATTTTCCAGAAACTTGTCGAGCAGGATGGGTCGGTTCGGGGTAACGCCCACGGCTGCGGCCACGTACTGGCGGAGCATTTCTTCGTCGTAGACTACCTCCATGCCCCTCCCGCCCAGCACATAGGACGGACGCACCATGAGAGGGTAACCGATTCGTTTGGCAACTTCCAGCGCTTCGGTTAAGTTGCTCGCCATGCCCGATTCCGGCATCGGGATACCAAGCTCGTGCATACGCTGGCGGAACCGGTCCCTGTCCTCGGCGAGGTCGATTGCTTCAGGTGACGTGCCCAGGATTTTCACTCCGGCTTCGGCCAGTTCGTTGGCAATGTTAAGCGGCGTCTGGCCGCCGAACTGGACAATCACGCCTTCCGGCTTTTCTTTCTGATATATGCTCAGGACATCTTCCACTGTCAGTGGCTCGAAATAGAGCTTGTCCGAGGTATCATAATCCGTAGAAACCGTTTCCGGGTTGCAGTTGACCATAATGGTCTCGTATCCTTCGTCGTGCATGGTGAAAGCGGCGTGGACACAGCAATAATCGAACTCAATTCCCTGGCCGATGCGATTCGGACCCCCTCCCAGCACCATGACCTTCTTTCGGGTGCTGCTGGTCGTCTTGTCCGGGCCGTTATAGGTGGAGTAGTAGTAGGCGGCGTTTTCCACACCGCTTACCGGCACCGGCTCCCAGCCTTCTACCACTCCCAGTGACACGCGTTTCTCCCTGATTTCTTTTTCCTTTACATTCAGGAGCTGCGCCAGATAGCGGTCAGCAAATCCGTCCTTCTTGGCCTGAATGAGCAGGTTGTCCGGCAGAGGTTTGCCGCGATATTTCAGAATCTGCTCTTCAAGCTCCACCAGCTCCTTCATCTGGTTGATGAACCAGGGTTTTAAGTAGGTTTTTTCATAGAGTGCCTGGACATCAGCGCCCTTG
This sequence comes from Dehalococcoidia bacterium, assembly GCA_013202615.1. Lineage (GTDB taxonomy): Bacteria > Chloroflexota > Dehalococcoidia > Dehalococcoidales > RBG-16-60-22 > E44-bin89. The sequence goes on along the minus strand of JABMRL010000181.1, from coordinate 3,787 downwards.
CGCAGCGCCTCGTACATAATGAACTGCCGCTCGCTGCTCGCCTCGCTGAGCATCTCCATCAGTTCTTCCAGAGATTTCTGGTGGAAGTCTCCGGCGAAGCCAAGCCCGTAGCGGCCATTCTCCAGCGAGCGGATTGATTTTTGAAACGCTTCTTTGTAGGTCCTGCCGATGCTCATCACTTCGCCGACGGCGCGCATCTGGGTGCCGAGCTTGTCCTGGGCGTCCTTGAATTTTTCAAAGGCCCAGCGGGCGAACTTGACCACCACATACTCGCCCCAGGGAGTGTATTTTTCCAGGGTGCCTTCCCGCCAATAGGGGATTTCATCCAGTGTGAGGCCCCCGGCCAGTTTGGCGGAGATCAGGGCAATGGGAAAACCGGTGGCCTTGGAGGCGAGAGCCGAGGAACGGGACGTCCTCGGGTTAATTTCGATGACCACCACGCGGCCGGTCCTGGGGTCGTGGGCAAACTGAATGTTGGTGCCGCCGATTACCCTTATTGCCTCGACAATCCGGTAGGAATATTCCTGAAGGCGCTGCTGGAGCTCCTCGCTGATGGTCAGCATGGGTGCGGTGCAGAACGAGTCCCCGGTATGGACGCCCATAGCATCGACGTTCTCAATAAAACAGACGGTTATCATCTGGTTCTTGGCATCGCGCACTACCTCAAGCTCCAGCTCTTCCCAGCCGAGGACCGATTCCTCGATGAGCACCTGGTTGATTAGGCTGGCGGCGATACCGCGACTGGCCACCGTGCGCAGTTCCTCCACGTTATAGACCAGTCCGCTACCGGTTCCACCCATGGTATAAGCAGGACGGACAACTACCGGATAGCCAAGCTCTGCCGCTGCCTTTTCCGCATCCTCAATGTTGTAAACAGCTTCGCTGCGGGGTATGTCAATGTCCAGGCGCTGCATCGTTTCCTTGAAGGCGATCCGGTCCTCGCCGCGAATGATGGCGTCGATTTCAACACCAATGACCTGAACGCCGTACTTATCCAGAATGCCGGCACGCGCCAGTTCGGCGCTCAGATTCAGGCCGGTCTGCCCACCGAGATTGGGCAGCAGGGCGTCCGGGCGCTCGGTCTCGATGATTTTACTTATCGTCTCCAGGTTCAACGGTTCGATATACGTAACATCTGCCATCTCGGGGTCGGTCATAATCGTCGCTGGATTGGAATTCACCAGGATAATTTCGTAGCCCAGGCTGCGCAGCGCTTTGCACGCCTGTGTTCCGGAATAATCAAACTCGCAGGCCTGCCCGATAACTATGGGCCCGGAACCGATAATCATTACCTTGTGAATATCCGCTCTTTTTGGCATACAGATGTCTCCTGTCTGTTCTGAAATACTGTTATCTCGGGAATATAACCCGACCAGGCTGGAAAAGCACGAGTTTATGCCATTATAGCATGTCAGGGGGCGTTACCGAGGGTATCCGACAACGTTTTTATAAATGAAGTCGCAAAACCTCGCCCGGTTTAATAAACCGGTGCGGGTGAGAAACTTGAGGCTTCGTAAGGCCCGTTGTCTCTAGTCCGAATAGAAGGAGAAGGCCACCACCGGGCCGGTTGCCGAGGCCATTACCGGAGTATAAGGGGTTAAGTATACCTCGTCGCAGTCTATCTGCGAGGTGATGATATCCCGCAGTGTCTCGCCGGCAGCTATACCATCGGTATAGTGAAACATGGCGTGCACCTTTTTTCCCGGTTCGGTGTGCTCCCTGGCGAGCTTGGCGAGTTTAGCCAGGGCTTTCTGCTTCCCCATAGCCCTGCCCAGATTCTCCACCAGCCCGGTGTTGCTGACCATGCCGATGATTGGTTTCACGCCCAGCACATCTCCGATAACCGCTGTCTTTGGGGCGCGGCCGCTTTTAATGAGATATTTCAGTGTGTCCATGGCGGTGACGAACTTCACCCTTGGAATCATATCGTTGGCGGTCTGGATGACTTCTTCAAGGCCCTTGCCGGCTTTGGCCGCGCGGGCTGCCTCCAGCACGACAAAACCGAGAGCACCCGCTGATGTCCTGCTATCCAGAATCTCGATATTGGCTTCAGGGTTTTTCTCTTTTACCAGTTTCTTGCCCTGCGTGGCGGCCTCTAAGGTGGCGCTGAGCGCTTTGGACACAAGGATGCACACGATGCTGTCGGTGGACTTGCCCAGCTCTTCGAAAATGCTGGCAAAGTCACCCGGACTGGCGGCGGCAGTTGTGCTCGAACCTTTGGCAGCATAGAAAAGCTGCCAGAACTCCTCGTTAGTCAGTTCCGTGTCCTTGTAATGCTGACCACCAATGACCAGGCCCACCGGCGCAATGCGGATGCCATACTCTTCAACCAGTTCCGGGGGCAGACAGCTGGTGGTGTCGGTGACGATACCTACTTTAGACATGATAGAGCCTCCTTTCTGTATTTAAATTACTCCGCCATCAATGCAGATGACCTGTGCGGTGATATAACTCGCCCGCTCGCTGGCCAGGAAGGCGACCAGTTCGGCGACATCATCAGGAGTGCCGAAGCGCTTTAACGGGATGCGGGACAGTATAACGTCTTTGGTCTCCTGAGGCAGCCTGTCAGTCATCTCGGTGGTGACGAATCCGGGGGCGATGGCGTTTACCGTTATATTCCTCGAGCCAAGCTCCCGGGCGACGCTCTTGGTGAAGGCGATAAGGCCTCCCTTGGCGGCAGAGTAATTGGCCTGTCCTATATTCCCCACGATGCCGGCGAGAGAGGCGATGTTGATAACCCGGCCCCAGAACTGTTCCATCATGGAGCGCACGGCAAACTTGGTGCAGAGGTAAGCTCCGCGCAGGTTGGTGTTTATCACCTCGTCCCACGCTTCGTCAGCCATCCTGGGCAGGAGGTCGTCCTTGACTATGCCGGCGTTATTCACCAGGATGTCTATTTTCCCCCACCGGCCCACGATTTCACGTACCATGGCTCTGACTTCTTTGGCGTCGGCAACGTGCGCCTTCATCAGCATTGCCTCCCCGCCGCCCTTTTCTATTTCCCCGGCCAGGCTGGCTGCCGCCTCCTCGCTGGCCAGGTAGTTGATGGCGACCCTGGAGCCCAGGCTGGCCAGTCTGAGGGCGATGGCCCTGCCCAGCCCCCTCGAGGCTCCGGTAACCAGTGCTACTTTTCCTTCCAGCTCTTTCGGTTCCATCGGTTACTCTATTGAAAACGCTTGATTATCAGGCTGCAGTTCTGGCCGCCCATCCCGAATGAGTTGGACAGGCAGATATTGACCGGCTGTCGCCGTGCTTTATTGGGCACATAGTCAAGGTCGCATTCCGGGTCGGGAGTTTCGTAATGGATGGTAGGCGGAATAATTCCTTCCCTGACCGTCATTACCGCGGCTATTGCCTCGGCGGCGCCTGCAGCGCAGGCGAGGTGTCCGATCATCGATTTATTGGAGCTGATTGGTATCTGATAGGCTCTATCACCAAAGGCCATCTTTATCGCCCTGGTCTCGGCGACGTCGTTCAGCCTGGTACTGGTGCCGTGGGCGTTTATGTAGTCTATCTCCTCTGTTTTGACGCCGGCGTCCTGCAGTGCCATGCGTATGGCGATTGCCTGCGTCTCCGCATCAGGCGCTGTCTCGTTGTAAGCGTCAAAAGACCAGCCGGCACCGGCCAGTTCGGCCAGAATAGGGGCATTGCGCTCCCGGGCATGCTCCAGTGTTTCGAACACAAGTAATCCGGCACCTTCGCCGAAAACAAAGCCATTGCGGTTGAGGTCAAAGGGGCGGCAGGCTTTGTTGGGGTCCGGCTCTCTGGACAGGGCACCCACCCGGGC
>JABMRL010000180.1 GCA_013202615.1 Dehalococcoidia bacterium | reverse complement strand
TTTATATTGTCTCCTTCTTTCAGTTCGGTATCAAGGTTCTGGAGCGAGGACAGAAATGTGCCGTTAAAAACCACCGCGCTGTAGTCAAGCAAATTTTGTTTGGAGTCGATGAAAGCCTTCTGGTTGAATCTGGGATACTTCTTGGCCAGTTGTTGCAGCAAATCCATAATCGATGAATTACCGGTAATTTCCTGGTCGAAAACCAGCCTGTCCCAGCCTTCGTGTTCAAAGTCCTCCTTCAGCCAGGACATAACCTCAACGCTTACCTTTACGGTTGCCTTATTCATGACTCTGGCTCTGGCCGCACTCGATTTCATACCTGCCCTGGCTCTCTGTTCGTTCAATATGCGGGATTTTGTGTGTTACGACTATCCCCGTGCCAGCTTCAGATATTCACGACCCGATTTCACAATCATCGCCACGATGTTGTAAACGATGAACTTAAAACCCTGTTCTTTGCGCAGTTTAAGTGTATCAGCATCATAGGCTATGGTGCCGGTGGCTTTGCCGGCGGCGTGAATTTCCTTAACGAGATTATCAATCATTTTATGTACTTCAGGATGGTTCTGCTGGCCGGTGTAACCCATAGCTGCGGACAGGTCATTCGGACCGATGAATACGATATCGATGTCGGGAACGGTCAGTATCTCTTTGATGTTTTCCACCGCCTCCATGGTCTCTATCTGCACGATGACCAGATTCTGGCGGTTTGCTTCCTCTACGTACTCGGCCATCGGCCCCCACATCCCCCAGTTGTTGGCCCTGACCCCGGCCAGGCCTCTCCTGCCCACCGGTCGGTACCTGACCGAGCGCACCACGCTTTCCACATCTGCCTTGTTATTGAGCAATGGCAACTGCACACCCAGAGCACCCATATCAAGGTAGCGGAGGATGTTCTGCTGAATGTTCATGGCGACGCGAACCAGCGGCGTGATGTTAGCCGCGTCGGCCGCCCGTATCATCTGCTCGCATGATTCCAGGCCCATCGGGCCATGCTCGGCATCAATAAGGGCAAAATCAAACCCAAGATGGCCGACAATTTCGACAAGGGAAGGATTGGAGACATTGACGAATACACCATAGGCGGTTTCACCGGCCTGAATTTTCTCCTTGGTCAGGTTTTTTCTCATGCTTTTTTCGTCCCCTTTTTTAAAATATGCAACCGTTTGGTATGTTAGCACAGGCAAATTTTATTTGTCAAAAAAGTCGTCATATTATCGGCCGCGATTGCGGTTAAAAATTAAGGCCAATCGTGCTATAATCAGGTTTATGAGAAGAGAGCTTATGGACATCCTGGTATGTCCGGTGTGCAAGGGCGAGCTGCAGCTAACCGTCGAAGAGGAAAACGAGGAAGAGATAGTCAGCGGCTCGCTGTACTGCGATAAATGCCGGGTGAACTATTCGATTACGGACACCATCCCCGACCTGCTGCCGCCGGACCAGCGTGATTAGTCAGGCCGATAGGTCGCGCAGCTCTGAGGAGATTCCCACACCTCAACACTGGAGACAGAGACTGGCGCTCCCGTCAGTTTCTTTTTCAGTTCGTTGTATATCGTGGTGGCGAGGTGCTCGGAAGAGGGGTTTATCTCGTCAAATGGTGGCACTTCGTTGAGGCAGATGTGGTCGAATTTACTCAGGATATCATTCAGGTGCTTTCTCAGTTCGGTGAAATCATAAGCCATGCCGGCGGCGTCAAGCACGGCGGCGTTTATCCTGGCCACCACGCGAAAACGATGCCCGTGCAGTGCCTCACACTTCCCCTGGTAGCCCCGCAGGAAATGGGCGGCATCGAAATGGCTTTCCACAGCTATTTCATACATAGTTGAGCCCCTTTATTCCAGCTTGAGGACCCCCTGTTTTTCGGTAGCGTTCTGGAGCAGTTCTTTCACCGTTTTGCCCGCCGCCGGGTGAACGGTATCCGAGGCAATTTCATCCAGGGGGATGAGGACAAAAGCCCTTTCCGTCATTTTGGGGTGGGGAATAACCAGCTCCGGGGTCTCAATGACCTGGTCACCATAGAGGAGAATATCGATGTCTATGCTTCTGGGTTTGCCTGATTTGCTGACCCTGCCCAGCTTGCGCTCAATTCCCTTGGCGAGCGCCAGAAGCGCCGATGGCTCCAGTCGGGTGAAGACCTGGCATACCAGATTGAGGAATCGGGGCTGGTTGCTGTCACCCAGTGGCTCGGTATCATAGATAGATGAGACTTTGCCCATGCGCAGGCGCTGCGACAGGAACTCCAGCGCTCTATCCAGGTTGGCCTGGCGGTCTCCTAGGTTGGAGCCGAGGCCAAGGTATACGGTTTCGGCTTCAGTCATGTGATATCCTCCTTCTAATAATAGCGTCGCTCATCCGGCAGACGCGGACCATCTGTTTTATGTCATGGACTCTGACGATGTCAGCGCCGCTGGCGATGCCAATTGCCACCGTGGCGGCGGTGCCCTCAAGGCGTTGGTCAGCGGGCAGGTCCAGCACGAGGCCAATCATCGACTTGCGGGAACTGCCTAAAAGAATCGGCTTGTCCAGTGTCCTGAGTTCAGCCAGGTGACGAACGATTTCAAGGTTCTGCTCCAGGCTCTTGCCAAAGCCGATGCCCGGGTCAACAATGATATTTTGCTCGGGCACTCCGGCCTCAGTTGCCTGTCGGATGGCTCTCTCAAGGTCGGCGATGATAGCGGGCATGATGTCGTCGACCGGTGCGTCACGCTGGTTGCTCATCATGATTATGGGCACGTTTTGCTCGGCGGCCAGCTGCGCCAGCCTGGGGTCGCGCTGCAACGCCCAGATGTCATTGATTGCGGAGGCACCCGCTTCAAGTGCCCGGCTGGCCACGCCATACTTGTAGGTATCAATACTGATGGGCACCTTGATTTCAGAAGCCAGCCTTTCTACGGCCGGAATGACCAGTCGCAGTTCCTCATCAACGTCATCTATGGATTGCGGCTCCATCCCGGGGCGGGTGGACTCCCCGCCGATGTCGATGATGTCAGCTCCTTCTTCCACCATGCGCCGGGCCTGTGCCAGAGTCGCTTCGATATCCGTACCGAGGCCATCCCCCGAAAAAGAATCGGGGCTGAGATTGCAGATGCCCATAATGTAGGTGCGCTCGCCCCACCGGAAGTCGGCGTTGCCGATGCGGGTGGCGCCTATAACTGAACTTTTTGCTTCCAAATCGCTTTCCTGACAGGTCGTTGATAGAACAGAACTTTGTTTTATATTCTATCACCTTCTCATCAGTTAGCGAAGTGGCCGCCTGCCTCAAGGGTGCCGGCCGAAGAGCGGAAAGGAGTTAAAAAAGCGAAACTGATAGTGAGGAGTTTAAGAGGGGCGAAGCCCCCTCTTTTTAGTATATCATCCCCCTCTCCTCGAGGAGAGGGGGACAAAGGGGGTGAGGTGATAAAGATAAGCCAGCGGTTGGCTGTGTTCAGGCATTATGGTATTATAA
>JABMRL010000179.1 GCA_013202615.1 Dehalococcoidia bacterium | reverse complement strand
ATGTCCGGGATTTCCGTGGTCTGGGACCGCGAGTTTGGCTTTCTCAAGGAGGTGCTGGTAGCGCCGATAAGCCGTGCCTCCGTCGCCACCGGCAAGGCGCTCGGGTCAGCCACCATTGCCTCGTTTCAGGGGTTGCTGATACTCGCCTTTGCCCCGCTGATAGGCGTTTCCCTATCCATCGGGACGGTGCTGGCGCTGCTGCCGCTCATGTTCCTGCTGGCCATGTCTTTGGGCTCATTTGGCGTTCTGCTGGCCACCCGAATCCGCTCCATGGAAGCGTTTCAGGCCACGATGCAGATGCTGATGCTCCCCATGGTATTTCTTTCCGGGGCGTTTTTCCCGTTGCAGGACCTGCCGCAATGGATGAACGTGCTGGTGAAGGTCAACCCGGCCACCTACGGCATTGCCCCCATCCGCCAGGTGGTGCTCGGCGCAGCCCCGGACGCAATATACAACATCAGCCTGTTCGGGCACGTGCTGACGCTCTGGAATGAAATCGCCATTCTGGCCGCCTTCGGGGCAGCGATGCTTCTGCTCGCCATATGGTCGTTCGGCAATCAGGCGTAACTACCTTGACTTTGCCCGCCAGAATTACGATAATAAAGCTGGCTTTTCAAGCACTCCCCGATAGCTCAATGGTAGAGCGGGCGGCTGTTAACCGCTAGGTTGTTGGTTCGAGTCCAGCTCGGGGAGCCAGGACTTCCTTTCTCATCGTTTTTCCCTCCTTTGATTCAAGTCTATGCCTTTATTATGACGCGTTTTGGAGGGTTTGGGAGTGGGGTATAGTAGGCAACTGAGCAAACTAATTACCAATATGACTTACTTTAGCTTGTTGCGAAATGCTTTTACCGTGCACTTACCAATAGAAATTGATAATGTGACGAAATGCCTTAATGTTATTTTAGACATCTATTCCATCATTCTATACAGTATCACCTACGTCGGTCTTGACAATATCAAAATATATTGATATAATTAACTTATTAAAGGCGAAGGGCGTGATAATGATAACTGCAGATGAAAAAGACACGTCGGGCATAAATACTTACAGCCTCACTTTCAAGGCATTATCAAGCCCAAGCAGGCTGAAGATTATCAAGTTGTTATCTCAGCAGGAAGAGCTGTGCGTTTGCCACATACAGTCCGCCTTAAAATGCGGACAAGGGCTCGTTTCATACCATCTTGCTGTGCTAGAAGAAGCCGGGCTCGTTACACACAGAGAAGATGGGACATGGAGCTACTATAAACTCGTAGAGGATAACCTTGTGAATCTTCTATCCGCCAAGTTGTATACTTCACTGGTAAAATAAATCGGGAGGGAGCAAGTATGAGCAGCGATACCAAGGAGAGCGAATCAAAGGGCCTGGGTAGTATTTTGAAGAAACTGACTTCTAAGAAAGAATGCGATTGTTGCAAGATAAAAATCGAAGAGATTGAGAACGAGAGCGAGCAAGAAAATACAGACTCACAGAAATAGAGTGGAGATAGCTTAATGTAGACCTTGCTTAGTACAGCAGGGTCTATATTTCAGCGCTTAAATCAATAATTATTGATACTTTTGTGATATGAGCGACCAAATAATACAGACATTCATGCATTTCCTGCACCTCATAGGTGTGCTTATAGGTCTTTTCATAGGGGTTACCTTTTTGGTGGGCCTTATACAGGAGTATGTGCCGTTAGACAAGATGCAACGCGTCCTTAACAGGGTCAAACCGCCATGGAGCAATGTAATAGGTGCCGGTTTCGGAGCGCTAACCCCTTTTTGCTCCTGCTCCACCATACCTATGGTCATAGGTTTTATAAATGCCGGCGCCCCGTTTGGAGCGAGTATGTCTTTCCTGATTGCTTCTCCCATACTGAACCCCGTGATTATAGCTTTGATGCTGACCTTGTTCGGATGGGAGATAACAACTTTCTATATCCTCTTCGCCTTCGTAGCTGCTGTCTTGACGGGTATAGTATGGGACAAGATGGGCCTGAGGAGCTCTGTGAAACGGGTCAGGGTGGTTGGATTATCCAACTCAGATTCGCCAAGTAATCATCAAGACACGGGATTGAATCCCACCTGGTGGGGCAAGAATAAACCACATATAATGGGCGCGACAGGTTTTGCTATAAATCTATTTCGGCAGCTGGTGCTATATTTAGTTCTTGGGGCTGCAATCGGGTCTGTTATACACGGATTTGTCCCAGAAGAGTTTATAGTTAAGGTAGCTGGTCCAGGCAATCTGGCAGCTATTCCTGTGGCTGCGGTGATAGGCGTGCCACTATATATCAGAGCATCTACCATCATCCCCATCAGCGCTTCACTCTTAGGCAAGGGTATGGGCATCGGTGCTGTAATTGCCCTTATTATTGGTGGAGCGGGGGCAAGTATACCCGAGGTGGCATTGCTAACCGCTATCTTCAAGCGGAAGCTGGTGATTCTCTTCGTAATTACAGTGTTTGCTGTAGCCACTATAGCCGGTTTTATAGCCAATGCTTTACTGGCATAACAAAGAAGATGCAAATTCATTATTTGCTTCCACAATCCCCACGCCGCGAAACGGGGCTTGCCGTGGCTCAGGCCAGCAGCGTCACGTTTTCACAGGTCGGTTCCCGTATTGAGAAGATAAGAGTGATGTGTTATAGTAACAGATACCGCACCTGCACCAGAAGGATAACATGCTAGAACAATTGACCGATTTTTTCGCCTCCTGGTTTGCCAATATCAATATTAACCCTCCTTACATTGACTACGCGTCCATGTTTCAGATAGATCCGTGGCTAGTCGTCCTAGGCGCAATCGCTATAGCTGCCTTCCTTGTCATCACGGTTGTTTTAGTAATTCGAGCCCACCGCCGTGGGGTGTCTGCTGGCCGGGAAGATTTGATAGGAAGAACCGCCGAAGTAAAGACAGCCTTGAATCCCAAGGGTACCATCCTCATTGAGGGTGAGCACTGGACGGCGGTATCAGAGGATGGCCGCGCGGAACCCGGGGACGAAGTGGTCATAACTAAGGTTGACCACCTAACCGTATGGGTAACTATAAGTAAATAGGTAAACATACGAACCAGAGGATACAGTCACTGACCGGGTTGCAGCTACCCCTTATTAAATGCCCCACAAGCCCCACGTCACAAATCCAGACTTGCCAAGACTGAAAAGAGTACCATACGCCTCACAACTTATCTCTTACAGCTTTCCCTATGGGGCGGAGCGCCACGTTGAGAATCTGCGCTTCAGCGAATAGGAAGCGACTCCCCCCTCCCCCCCTCCCCCACCAGAGCGGATGTTCTTGGAAAACGGGAGCATTTGGCCAATAACCGCTAGGTTGTTGGTT
>JABMRL010000178.1 GCA_013202615.1 Dehalococcoidia bacterium | reverse complement strand
CGCAGCGCCGAACGCTGGGTTACCCCGAAGCGGTGTTGCTCATCGACCACCGCCAGTCCCATCTTGCGGAAATCAACCCCTTTCTGAATGAGGGCGTGCGTGCCGATGGCGATATCTATGTCTCCATCCGCAATGCGTTTTTGCAGCTCCTGTTTCTGGGACGGCGTGATATCACCGATGAGCAGCGCCACCGTGATGGGGCGGGATAGCAATCCGGAAAATCGGCTCAGATAGGGCGTTTCCTCTTCCTGGCTCCCCGCCCTGGAGAGAAGCTGACAGAGCGTAGCGAAATGTTGCTCGGCGAGAATCTCGGTAGGAGCCATGAAAGCCCCCTGGTAGCCGTTGGCGACGGCCATTAACAGCGCCGCGGTAGCCACCACCGTTTTACCACTCCCCACTTCACCCTGCAACAGCCGGGACATCGGCCTGGGCTTCTGCAGGTCGTTCATCATCTCTTCCAGTACCCGCTGCTGCGCCGCCGTGAGTTTGAAAGGCAGCGACCGAATGAAGCTGTCGCTCATTTTCCAATCAATGGCAAAGGCACTGTCCGGCTGGGTCTCCTGCCAGTCATGCTTGCGGCTCACCACGCCAAGCTGCAGGACGAAAAGCTCATCAAATGCCAGGCGTATCCTGGCCCTGTCTTTCGCCATCTCGTCTTCAGGGTAGTGCGCCTGGCTGATTGCCTGCGGCAGTTCCAGCAGGTCGCAGCGCTCTCTTAAATACGATGGCAGGAAATCCTCCACCTGCCACGCCCACAGGTCGACGACATCCTTCATCAGCTTTCTTACCTGGCGGGGATAGAGGCCCCGCGTCAGTGCATAGACGGGAACGAGCCGACCGGTATGAACCAGGTCCTTGTCCTCGACAAGCTCCCACTCCGGAGACTCGAAGACGTAAAGTCCTTTGAACAGGCTGACCCGACCGCTGAGGACAACGCGCACATTGGTCGCAAATCTTTTGGCCAGGTAAGGCTGGTTGAACCACACCACCCGCATATTCCCCGTCTCATCACCGACAATGGCTTCCGTGCCCTGCCTGTAGCCCAGCCGGGCGACCTTTGCCTGCCACACATTGGCCATTATGGTCTGCTCGTCGCCCTCGGTGAGCTGCGAGATATGCTTTATCTGGCTGTAGTCAAGATGGCGATGGGGAAAGAAATAGAGCAGGTCGCGTATCGTCTTCACTCCCAGTTTGCCGAACTTGCTCGCCAGCGTGGTGCTGATGCCTTTGACCGCGGTTACTGGCGAACCCAGGCTGTAGTCGCTAACCGGTGCCGCCGATTTAGCCGTCTTTAATTTTTTCGCCCGGGGCGGAGATGGCGTCTTCGCCGGCGGTTCAGCTCCAACAGGGGCACTGTCATTTATTTCAGCCACCAGGCTGAGAACGCTGTCCACCCATTCCCGGCGCTGCTGTGTGGACAGAGAAACGTAACCTCTTTTTGCTACCAGCTGCTGGAAACAGTCCAGAAGAGGATGTTGTGGAATGGCTCCCGAGACCTGACCTGCCCAGTTCTCCAGAAACCGGTCCAGGCCACCCATGACCGCCGTGTTATCGTATCCTTTTTTCTGCTCCAGCTCCAGAATTTTATACAGAGGCTCAAAATCGGCCGCCACCTTATTCTCCACCTGCCCAGACTCCCGGTGTCATCTATCCCCCATCACCGCCACCAGCAGCAGGCCGGGGCCGGTGTGCGTGCCGATAACCGGAGTCGTCCTCGTCCGGTAAATACGCTCTCTGGGAAATATATTGCCCAGCCTGTCTACCAGTGAATCGGCATCTTCCGAACAGGCGGCTTCTTCCACTGCCAGCTCCTCGATGTTCCTGTAGCCAGCCACAAACTGATATAGATGCTCAATTGCCCTGGCTCTGGAACGTGTCCTTCCCGCCGGCTCCACCAAGCCATTTTTCATGGTGATGATAGGATTTATCTTGAGCGCTGCTCCCAGAAGTGCCTGGGCAGCCCCGATGCGCCCACCCCGGCGCAGGAATTCCAGCGTGTCAAAGGCAGCCCGCATATCCACGCGAGGAATATTACGACGTACAACTGTCATGATTTCATTCAGTTTAGCTCCAGCCTGGGCGGCTCTGGCGGCGGCAATGACCAGAAATCCCTGTGCCATGACCGCGCATTCGGAATCGATTACCTCGACGCGGCATTCTCGCTTCATCAGGCCGATGCTCTGCACCGCTACCTCGTGGGTGCCGCTGAGCTTGGAAGAAAGAATGACCGCCAGAATTTCGTCCGTTTCTTCGGCCAGTTTATCATAGGCAGTGCTAAAGGTTACGGGCGATGGCACCGAAGTCACCGGCATGCTCTTGCTGCTCGTAAGCTCCTGGTAAAACTGCTCGGTGGTCAGGTCAATGCCGTCGCGG
>JABMRL010000177.1 GCA_013202615.1 Dehalococcoidia bacterium | reverse complement strand
GCCCAGATAACCGATATCATCATCCTGGTGGTGGCGGCGGATGATGGCGTAATGCCGCAAACGCTGGAGGCAATCAACCATGCCCGCGCGGCGGAGGTACCCATTTTAGTCGCCCTCAACAAGATCGACAAGCCGGAAGCGAACCAGGAACGGGTGAAGCAGCAATTGACGGAAGCAGGGCTTCTGATTGAGGAATGGGGAGGGGACGTTGTCTGTGTACCCATTTCCGCGAAAGAGAAAATAGGCATCCAGGAACTCCTGGAAAACCTCCTGGTTATAGCCGAGGTGGAAGAGCTTAAAGCCAATCCAGCGGGGCTTGCCTCCGGTGTGGTAGTTGAAGCTGAGATGGATAGAACCCGCGGCCCACTGGCTACCATACTGGTGAATAATGGTACTTTAAAGCCGGGTGATACCGTGGTCGTTGGCAGCACATCGGGCAGGGTCAGAGCCATGATGAATGACCTGGGCAAACGGGTGAAGAAAGCCGGGCCGGCTACGCCAGCGGTGATTATGGGCCTGAGCAGCGTGCCACAGGCTGGAGACATACTGACCGCAGTGACCAGCGAACAGCAGGCACAGGCACTGCTGGAGAAACATCGCCAGGAAATGGAAGAAAGAGCTTCAGTTTCTGCCAGGTCGGTAAGCCTGCATAACCTGTACGATAAAATCAGCAGCGGCCAGGTTAAAGGGCTCAATATTATTCTGAAGGCGGACGTCCAGGGAAGTATCGGGCCGATTGAAGATTCTCTGGAGCGCCTGAGCACTGATGAAGTGCAGGTGAGAATACTCCACAGCGGCACCGGCAATGTATCCGAGAGTGACGTAATGCTGGCCACCGCTTCCAGCGGGCTCATCATCGGCTTTGGTGTCGACAGCGACGAAGGCGCCCGCCGGCAGGCAAGCATAGAAGGGGTTGACATCCGCCATTATAACGTGATCTACAACGTTGTTGACGACGTGGAAAAGGCGCTCAAGGGTTTGCTGGAGCCTGAATTGGTTGAGGTCATTGAGGGGCGTGCCGAGGTTCGAGCCGTCTTCTCAGCGCCCAAAGGAGTACAGGTGGCCGGTCTCTACGTTTTAGACGGGAAGATCAGCCGTAATTCCTTAGTGAGAGTGCACCGCGGCGAGGAGATTATCAGCGACACCACCGTCAGCAGCCTGAAGCGATTCAAGGATGATGTCCGCGAAGTAGCCGCCGGCTATGAATGCGGCATCGGCGTCAAGGACTTCCATGATTTTCAGGTTGGCGACGTGCTTGAGTTTTACCGGATAGACAAGTCAGCTTAACCCGGCAAGTATAAACCCCAGGAGCCTGTACCGTGTCTCATCGGATTGAACGTGTGAACCAGCTCATCCGTCAGGAAATCAGCGATTTACTGCGGCGTGAAATTAAAGACCCGAGGCTCAGCCAATTTATTGCCGTTACCGAGGTGACTACTTCCCCGGACCTCAGAAACGCCAAAGTCTATATCAGCTTCATCAGCGATAAGCAGCAAAAGCAGGACGCGCTTGACGCCCTGGCCGGTGCCTCACATTTTTTCCGCAAGGAAATGGCCAGGACGCTGAGGTTGCGGCGCATTCCCGAACTCAGCTTCCACTGGGATAACTCCATAGAGCGCGGTGCACATATCATGAACCTCATCGATGATGTGAACTCTTCGGACCGCTGAAAACTCCAGTTTCCGCGATATATTCACCACAGCGCAAATGTAACTCAAGGGGGCAACACTATGAAAAGATGGCTAATTATTGTCCTTCTGGCCGGTGCATCTGTCTTCTCATACCTGCTTTACTTAAATACCAACACTCAATTCTACGCGGTCGAAGCGGAGTTAAACTCCACACAGACACAACTGGATTCGGCCAAAACCGGGCTGACAGCAACGAAAGGGGAGCTGGATGCCGCAAAAACAGACCTGGAATCAACTGTGTTAGCATTAGCCGGCACCGAGATAGAACTGCAAGCAACAAAAGAAGGCCGGCAGTCAGCAGAAACCGAGCTGGCCGCCACGTTAGACCGCCTCATCACAACACAGGCGGAACTGGATGATAAAGAGATCGAGTTATCTGAATTACAGGTTAACTATGAAGGGCTGATGACCGGTCACGGTTATACCATTAAAGACCCGACTTATAAGGAGATGCTGCGTTTCCTGGAAGATGATGATACGGACGAAGCTGAATACATAACGGGTGAGTACGAGTGCATCGAGTTCACTACCGACCTGTGCAATCGTGCCGAGGAAAAAGATATCCGATGCGCTTACGTTTCCGTCAGGTTTCCAGGCGGGAGGGGGCACGCGATTGTCGCCTTCAACACCATAGATAAAGGCTTGATTTATATTGAACCGCAATATGATGACCTGGTAGAAATCGAAATAGGCAAGCCTTTCCACAAATGCGTCGTGCCCAAAGAGGGAGTCACATACGTGAAACCGAGCCACGATGATACCATTGAAGAAGTGCTGATTGCCTGGTAAAAGAGCCGACCTTGTTTTTGAGGGCTGACTGTGGACGGAATACTGAATATTGACAAGCCCCGGGGTATGACCTCTTATCGCGTGGTCGCTCTGGTGAAGCGGCTCAGCGGCGAGCGCCGCGTCGGGCACGCCGGCACTCTCGACCCGCTGGCGACCGGTGTGCTGCCGGTCTGCCTCGGTCAGGCGACGCGCGTTGTCGAATTCCTCGTCGCTGCCCGCAAGACGTACCGGGCTGAGATTGAACTGGGAGTAACCACCGATACCTATGATGCCAGCGGTAGCATTATCCGGCAGGAAAACTCTGCCGGCATCCACCGGGAACAGGTGGAAAAAGCGCTGTCTTCCTTTCGCGGCGTTATCCGGCAGACACCGCCGATGTACAGCGCCATAAAGCACCAGGGGAAGAGATTATACGAGCTGGCCCGCGCCGGAATAACCGTCGAGCGGAAGAGCAGGCCCGTGACCATACACAATCTGGATATCGTTGACTTTCAGCCGCCGCTCGTTACCGTGGAAGTGGAATGCGGGAAAGGCACTTATATACGCTCGCTGGCCCATGACCTCGGGCAAATTCTGGGCTGCGGCGCCAGCCTGAAAAGCCTCATCCGCCAGCGCTACGGACCGTTTGATATCGAGGATGCGGTAAGTTTACCCCAGCTTGAAGATGCCTTCCGCCAGGGCCACTGGGAGCACCTTGTTCACCCCATGGACTCCGTGCTCTCGGCATGGCCGGCGGTGGTGGTCGATGAGGCCACGGAACGACTAATCAAAAACGGGGCACTGGTTGCCCTGCCGCTGGAATCAGCGAAGGAGGACCGCTGTCGGGCTTATAACGCCAACGGACATTTTCTGGGCGTGTTGCACTCTGACCCGGAAAAGGGGAAGTGGCACCCGGAGAAGGTTTTTCCAGACAGTCGCCAGTAATCGCCAGACCCAAGGTTATGATAAGCTCCGTCAGGTGAAATTACTTGACATCGCACGCCTAATAACGGTATAGTGTCAACCGATGATATTAAGGGGGATAAACCTGATATGGGAAAAATAAACGTGGCCATCATCGGTGTTGGTAACTGCTCCTCGTCTCTTGTCCAGGGAGTCAGTTACTATGATAAAGCAAAGGCAAACGAATTTGTACCCGGCTTAATGCACGTGAACCTCGGCGGGTACCATATCAGCGATATCAATTTCGTGGCCGCCATTGACATTGATAAAAACAAGGTGGGCAAAGACCTGGCCGAAGCTATCTATACGCTACCGAATAATACGTTTAAATTCTGCGAAGTACCACCTACGGGTGTTATCGTACAACGCGGCATGACCCACGACGGTCTGGGCAAATACCTGTCACAGATAATACAGAAAGCTCCCGGCCCGACTGCCGATATCGTCAGCATCCTCAAGGAGACCAAGACCGATGTCGTCATCAACTACCTGCCGGTCGGCAGCGAAGAGGCAACCAAGTGGTATATAGAGCAGATACTGACGGCAGGCTGCGGTTTCGTCAACTGCATCCCCGTTTTTATCGCCCGCGAGAAGTACTGGCAGAAACGCTTCACCGAAAGAGGTCTACCCGTTATTGGCGATGATATCAAGTCGCAGGTCGGCGCCACCATTACCCATCGCGTGCTGACACGCCTGTTCCGTGACCGCGGCGTCCGGCTGGAGCGCACCTACCAGATGAACTTCGGCGGCAATACCGACTTCTATAACATGCTGGAGAGGGAAAGGCTCGAATCCAAGAAGATATCCAAGACTAACTCGGTTACCTCACAGCTTGATTACAAGATGAACCCCGACGATATATACGTCGG
>JABMRL010000176.1 GCA_013202615.1 Dehalococcoidia bacterium | reverse complement strand
TCATCAAGCTCGGCGTCCGTGGCCGTCTTGTTCTGTACCATCTGCTGGCGCAGTCGCTTGATGGGGTCTTTTTTCTTCCATTCCTCGACTTCTTCCTTGGGCCGGTAGCTGGTACCGGGGTCGCCCATGTGATGGCCGACGGTACGATAGGTGTTGGCGACGATGAATATGGGGCCTTCACCTTTACGGCACTTCTCAATCGCCTCGCGGGCTACCTCGGCAACGGCAATGGCGTCATTACCATCCACGCTGATTCCGGGAATCCCGTAGCCTTTGGCGCGGTCGGCAATATCGGTCAGGCGGGTGTAATCACGGGTGGGGGTGCTCTGCTGGTACTGGTTGTTCGAGCAGACGAAGAGCACGGGCAGGGACCAGGCTGTCGCCAGCCCGATGCCTTCATGGAAGGCGCCTGAGTTGGTCGCCCCGTCGCCGAAAAAGGCGACCATTATGCTGTCCCGGCCCTGCATCTTGAGAGCGGCACCGACGCCGGCGGCGATAGGAAGGCCGTCACCGACGATGCCCGTGGCACCGAGGATGTTGCGTGACACGTCGGCGATGTGCATGGAGCCGCCCTTGCCCTTGCAGTAGCCGGTCTTTTTGGCGAAGAGCTCGGCCATCATCCGGTCGAGCTGGGCACCCTTGGCGATGATATCACCGTGGCCGCGGTGCGTGGTTATGGTGTAGTCATCTTCGCGGAGAAAGGCGCAAACTCCTGCCGGGACGGCTTCCTGTCCGATTGAGGAGTGGACAAAGCCGGGCAGTCCCTTGCGGTACTCGGTTATGGCCCTTTCCTCAAAAAAGCGAATTTTTACCATGGTGGTGTAGATTTCCTTGAGTTTAGCAGCATCCATTTCTGGCATATCTTACCTCCTCCGAAATTACAGTTAGAGTTGAATTCCACAGTAAGATTATCATAATGCGGTTTACAGGGTCAAGGTTGACCTTGCAGATTTTTCAATTGGGAGAGTATAATCCTTGTAACCCATTTTAACCGATGTCTTTAATATAAATTAGGAGGTATGCTGGTGAAAATAACTGACCTGCGCGTTTTTCAGACCCAGGGCGCACACGCCAACTGGACATTTGTGAAAATATATACCGATGAAGGTCTCACCGGCGTGGGAGAGGCCAGCCTGGAGCGTTTCAACGACGTGGTGGCCAAGGCGGCCGAGTCATTGAAGGAATTCCTCATCGGCAAGGACCCTTTCCAGATTGAATATATCTGGAATTCCATCTACAAGAGCACCTTCTGGCACGGTGGGGTTATCATACTCAGTGCGCTCAGCGCGGTGGAGCAGGCGCTGTGGGACATCAAAGGGAAGGCGCTCGGCGTGCCCATTTACGAGTTCCTTGGCGGTAAGCTCCGGGATAAGGTGAGAGCCTACGCCAATGCCTGGGCTTTCCAGAAAATAGTGACCGAGGTGACCGCCGAGGATACCCCGGAATCAATCGCCGAGAATGCCCTGAAAATGGTGGATAAAGGCTTTACGGCCATGAAATGGGACCCGTTCCGTGAGGGAGGACAGGTCATTCCCAAGTCAGAGGAGGAATACGCCATCGCCTGCGTCAGGGCGGTGCGGGAGGCGGTGGGGCCGTCGGTGGACATACTCATTGAATGTCACGGTCGCTTCAACATGCACAGCGCCGTCCGCATGGCGCAGAAACTGGAGCCCTATGACCCCTTCTTCTACGAGGAGCCCATCCCGCCGGATAACATCGATGCCATGGCTGAGGTGCAGCGGTCGATAAACCTGCCCGTGGCCACCGGTGAGCGGCTCTTCACCCGCTGGGAATTTCGCGTTTTACTGGAGAAGCAGGCGGCGCGCATCATTCAGCCTGACATCTGCCACGTGGGCGGTTTTATGGAATTGAAAAAGATTGCGGCCATGGCTGAGGCCTACTATGTGTCCGTCCAGCCCCATAACTCAAACGGCCCCCTCTGTGTGCTGGCCAGCCTGCACCTTGATGCCACCATCCCCAATTTGCAGTTCCAGGAATTCTTCTACCCCTATCTTGACCTCTACAACGAGATGCTCACCGAGCCCATTAAATATAAGGATGGCTATCTGGAAATCCCCTCTGGGCCTGGTCTGGGCACGGACATCAATGAGGAGTTTATTCTCAAACGGCCTCCGGTACCCCAACCTTATTTAGCCACCTGGATAGGTTCTTACTGGTAATTCTGGCATAAGGAGCGCGCTGTGTTAACAGAGGAGAATTATCGCTGGGACGAGACAACAGAAATCGTTATTATCGGTTACGGGCTTTCCGGCGCGGTGGCGGCGATAACCGCCCATGACCTGAATGCTCGTGTTATCCTTCTGGAGAAGCAACCCGCCGAGACGCACTGCACCTGCAGCAGCATCGCCATGGGGGTGTTTTTATCTCTCTCAGATATTAAGCGAGCTACCGAGTACATGACGGCCCTGAACCAGGTCGGCAGTTATCCAGAGTTGCCGTGGACGGATGCGGAGACCGTGAAGGCCTGGATTACCTATACTGCCCAGAATAAGGACTGGATTACCCGGATGGGCGGCAATATCAAGTTTTTATCCAATGTCGCCGAGTTTCCCCATCTCCCCGGTGCCGACAGCCTGGAGCTGTGGAAATACCAGGGCAATGGCCTTCGCATGATGAAGTTTATGTACGACCATGTTGCCGCCAGAAATATTGACGTGCGTTATCAGGTATCAGCCATGCGGTTATTGACCGATAACACGGGCCGGGTAATAGGCGTAAAGGTGGCTGACGGTCGAGGGAACGCTTCCCGCGAGGTAAATATCAGGGCCACCCGGGCAGTGATTTTATGCACCGGCGGCTTTGAAGAGAGCGAGGCGATGAAGCTCCAGTATCTCCGCGTCTACCCGATGTACTTCGCCGGCGGCACCGGCAATACTGGCGACGGTATCCGGATGGCCCAGGAGGTCGGTGCCGACCTCTGGCATATGAACTGCGTTTCGGCGCGACTCTGCGCCAAGTTCCCGGATTTTCCCATGGGCGTTTTCATCGACTTCAGCGGCGGTGGCTGGAGCCAGCGTTCGATGAAAACGGAGAAGGAAAAGGCGCCGGCTGGCTTCATCATCGTTGACCGGTATGGTCGCCGATACATGACCGAGGAATTGAAGCCGCATACGGCTTCGTATGAATGCGGCTGGTTTGACTCTTATAAGCTGGAGTACCCGCGTGTGCCCAGCTATCATATTTTTGACCGGCGGCGTATGGAGTATGGCCCGCTGGCGCAGTTGTCCAGTGGCCCTACCGGACCGCACCTGCTTTACAAGTGGAGTCGGGACAACGTGGCTGAGCTGCGGAAAGGGTGGATTGTGAAGGGCGAAACGATTGCTGAGCTTGCCGCCAACCTCAATATGCCTCTGGAAAATCTGGCCAATACCATTGATACCTGGAACCGGCATTGCCAGGCGAGCAGCGACTCCGAGTTTGCCCGCAACTCGCTGGAACTTGTGCCGCTGGATGAGCCGCCATTTTACGCCATCAGGTTATTCCCCGGCGGGTCAAATACGCTGGGCGGCCCGCGACGGAACGGCCGGGCGCAGGTGCTCAACCCGTTCGGAGAGTCTATTCCCGGCCTGTATGCCGCCGGCGAGTGCGGTTCCGTATTCGGCATGCTCTATCCTGCGGGCGGCGGTAACCTTGCGGAATGCATCGCCTTTGGCCGCATCGCTGCGGAGAATGCCGTGAGAGAAAAAGCGTAACAATAATATAGACCAAAGGGAGGAAAAACGTGAAACAGGCAGAGCTAAAAGGAAAGGTACAGACGGTATCGGGATTGATTGAGCCGTCGGAGATGGGTATAACGCTGCCGCATGAACACCTCATCTGCGATGCTACTACCTGGTATCATGCCTCAGACGAGGCCACAGAACGAAGATGGTCCCGTCACTCGGTGACCATCGATACCCTGTGGTGGATACGTTACCATCCCTTCCAGAACCTGGATGACCTCCAGCTTTTCGATGAGGAACTGGTGATAGACGAGGTCATGCGCTACAAGGCGCTGGGTGGGGAAACTATCGTTGAGCTGACCATACGAGGCCTCTATCCCGACCCCAGGGCGGTGGCCCGCATCGCCCGCACTACCGGCTTGAATATCGTTATGGGCACCGCTTACTATGTGGAATCTTCTTATCCGGCGACCGGCGTCGATGTGAAGGCCAAGAGCGAGGAAGAAATCGCCGAGGAATTTATAAAGGACATCTTCGAGGGTTTTGGTGATACCGGGATACACGCCGGTGTTATCGGTGAAATTGGCTGCTCCTGGCCGTTCACCGATAGTGAACAGAAAGTGGTCCGCGCCGGGGCGCGCGCCCAGAAAGCCACCGGCGCCGCCGTCAACATTCATCCCGGCCAGAACGAGATGGCGGCCATGGAGTGCATTAAGGTACTGGACAAGGCGGGTGCTGACCTCAGCCGCGTGGTTATGAGTCACTGCGACCGCGCGGTGCGAGAGCCGGCAAACCGCGTTGAGCTGGCCAGGACCGGCTGCACGATTGAGTACGACCTGTTCGGTCGGGAAGGCTACTATCCCACCCGTTTCCGGGTATTTGATGTTCCAAATGACGCCCAACGCATCAACGAGATAAAGG
>JABMRL010000175.1 GCA_013202615.1 Dehalococcoidia bacterium | reverse complement strand
GCCTCACTGGCCATCATGACCGGAGCACGGGTCGATGTGTCCAGCAGCATGCCGAGGTAAAGCTCTTTCTCCGCCTGAATTGCTTCCTCTACCAGCACCGCGTTCACCGGCAGGCCGTCTGGCCCTGTCTGGTGAGTGGTGAGCCTGGTGCCAAGCAGGTCTCTGGCGATTTGCTCTGCTTCCGCCGGTGTTTCCGCGACCTTTATGCCCCCGGCTTTGCCCCTGCCTCCGGCATGGACCTGGGCTTTTATGACCGCCCGCCCACCGAGCTGCTGGGCGGCTTCTCTGGCTTCAGGGGCTGTTTTTGCCACCCTTCCTTGAGGTACCGGCACTCCGTAACCGGAAAGAAGTTCTTTTGCCTGATATTCGTGGATTTTTATTTGCGTGCCCCCTGAGATATGGTACCCGTTATGCCGCCATCGACAACCAGATTCGTTCCCGTTATATACTTGGCCTCATCTGAAGCCAGGTACAAGACAGCGTAGGCAATGTCCCAGGCATCGCCCTGCTTGCCGGTGGGGGACATGGCATCCCGCTGTTTCCACATCTCGTCAACCATTCCATCCCAGGCATCGGTATAGTAGCGGGCAATCCTCGGGGTCTTCATTAGGCCGGGCGATACCGCATTAACCCGAATCCCCTTCCGGGCATACTGGATAGCGACCTCCCGGGTGAGTGCGAGCACTCCGGCCTTTGATACCGCATAAGCAAGCATCGGTTTCGGTTCTGCCCTTATGGCGACGATAGAAGCTATATTAATTATGGAACCGTTTCCCTGCTTCTCCATATGGGGCAGGGTGTACTTACAGGTCAGGAACATGCTTTTCAGGTTGACATTCAGGACCCGGTCCCAGTTTTCTTCGCTGACTTCAACCGGCCCGCCGTGTGCCCCCAGAGCGACGTTGTTATCCAGGATGTCAACCCTGCCGTAAGTCTGGATACATTTCTCCACCAGGCTCTTGCAGTCACTGGCTTTGGACACATCAGCCTGGAAGACAAAGCTGTCTCCGCCTTCCTCATCGATGGCGTGCCTGGTCTCTTCAGCCGCCTCAGGATTCAAATCAACCAGCATGACCCGGGCACCCTCCCTGGCGAGAAGAATAGCTGTCGCCTTGCCGATGCCTATACCGGCGGCGATTGAGCCAGCGCCGGTGACAATGGCCACTTTCCCTTTAACGCGCTCTCCCAACGTTTATCCTCCGTATTTTGGTGAAAAAATGTGTAGAGATGCTGTCCCGGTCGGTAAATCGCTGGTAGTGTAGCATCTCCACTCCTGACTGTCAAACTCACCTCCTGTCCGTTTATTATTTTGAAACTGGATGAAAAAAGATAATTTTATACTTGAATTTATCGCCTGTTTTCGTATAAATTGTATAGGCATTGCGATAAACCGATAATAAAAAAATTAAATTATCGGGTAGAAGGAGGAAAAGCAGTGAAAATCGCGCGTTTTCAGTGGCAGGGCAAGGTGACCTGGGGAATTGTCGAAGGTGAGGACATTTATGCCCTCAAAGGCGACATCTACCAGGAATTCGAGAAGGGGGCGAAGTTGTGTCAGCTGGGAGACGTGAAACTATTAGCCCCGATTGACCCCAGTATCACCATTGCCTGCGGCATGAACTACATGGACCATATCAAGGAGATGGGCTGGGAGCCACCCAAGGAGCCGGCACTGTTCTTTAAGCCAAGAAATACTATCGTTGGGCCGGATGATGACGTCGTCTACCTGAAAGCATCTGAGGATTTACGCTACGAGGGTGAGTTATGCTGTGTTATCAAACGCCTGGCCAAGGATGTACCGGAAGACAAAGCGCTGGATTACGTCCTCGGCTACACCTGCGGCAATGATGTGACCGCCTACGACCTTAATGCAAAGGACGGGCGCCTGACGAGGGCGAAAGCCTTTGATACCTCCGGGCCGGTTGGTCCCTTTCTGGTAACCGGTCTCGACCCTCATAACCTGAAGATAAAGAGTCGACTCAACGGCAAGGCCCAGCAGGACAACAACACCGGACTTACCGTTTTTGGAGTTGAGAAACTGGTCAGCTACATATCGGCTTTCCTGACACTGCAGCCCGGCGACATGATCTGGACGGGAACACCCCCGGGTGGCGCCTGCCCGGTAAAGGTCGGAGATAGTATGGAAGTGGAGATTGAGGGTATCGGTACTCTCAGAAACAGGATAGTGGCACCGTAATATAAGGGTAACCGCCTGGAAAATATTGGAACGGTGGATTTTTCGCGAAAAATATAGTAAGTTATATTATAATATAAGAAGAGGTTAGGCAAGGGTGCCCTGTCGCGAGTCAGGGCTTGAATGGAAGGCAAGTCGGTGAAAAGCCGACGCGGCCGCGCCGCTGTGAGTGATGGTTGAGCCATCATAAGTCAGAACGCCAGCCCTTATTATCCTACATTACTCCGCGAGGAGGAGTAGGAATTTTTAATTCCCCTCGCTGGAGCGGGGGTTTTTGTTTTTTATAGTGATAGGGGGAGAATGAGATGAAGATAAAGTGGCTGAAGATGGCGATGCTCTGTATAGCCCTGGTCACAATAGCATGTCTGCCGGCGGCCTGTACTCAAATTACCGGTGAAGAGCCGGCGATGCTTCCTGCCGGGGGAGAGGCCTTTCCTCTGGAAATAGTCGACCAGGCGGGCAGGGCGGTCAGGGTAGAGAAATTGCCGGAAAAGATAATATCACTGGCGCCGAGCAATACTGAAATCCTGTACGCTCTCGGGCTGGAAGACAGATTGGTGGGCGTCACTGAATACTGTGATTACCCTGAGGCAGCCAGGCAGAAACCGAAGGTAGGGGGGTATTCCACGGTTGATATCGAGAAAGTGGTGGATGCTGAACCAGACCTGATATTCGCGACTAACATTCACAAGGATGAGGTAACGCCGCGACTGGAAGGGCTTGGCTTAACCGTAGTTACTCTGGACCCGACAAACGTTGAAGAGGTGATGGAAGCAATCAATTTGATGGGAAGGGTTACGGGGAAAGGAGAGGCGGCGTCTCATATAACCGCGGAAATGGAGGGCCGGGTTAAGGCGATTACGGATAAAACAGCGGCGCTGGCTGAGGAACAAAGGCCAAGAGTATTCTACGTGCTGTGGCATGACCCGCTGATGACAGTGGGTAAGGTAACGCGTATTCATGAGCTGATTCATATGGCCGGAGGTATTAATATTGCACAGGACCTGACCGAGGAATATCCCAAAATCAGTATGGAAGCCGTGATTATGGCCGACCCCCAGGTCATTATCGCCGGTGGCGGTCATGGGAGCGGGCAGGAT
>JABMRL010000174.1 GCA_013202615.1 Dehalococcoidia bacterium | reverse complement strand
CCTCTGCAGTTCCCGGGAAAGCACGGCGTTAATTTTCAGGCGTTCGCCCGTGCTGTAATCGCTGTTCTGGAGAAGGCGCAGCACTTTCTGAGCGTTGATGGAGACCGGGAGGCTTGAGGGGTGGTTTGCCGCGCAGTCCGGGCACAGCATACCGCCCGAAGCGGAGCTGAAAGAATTGACCTCCGGCTCCAGCGTTTTCTGGCAGGAGACGCACTGCTGAAGCTGTGGTCGGTAGCCTACCCCATCGAGGAGGTGCAATTCAAAACAGCGCAGCGTCAGGTCGCGGTTGGCGGTGCGGCATAGCTGCTCCAGCGTTGCTTCCAGCAACTGGAACAGGCTTAAGTTTTCAACGTCATCAGCGGTAAACTGGTTTACCAGTTCGATGACATAGAGGCCAAAAGAAGTGAGCCAGAGGTCGCTTTTCAGGGGCAGGAAACTGTTGATGGTCTGGCTGCCGGTAATGGTGTCCAGATTGCGCCCCCGGGCCAGCGAGACCTGACTGTGGGTAAGTAGCTCCAGATGCCCCGCCATTTTGCTTCTGGTTTTGCGGACGCTTTTGGCAAATGCCTGAATCTTACCGAGATGTGGCGTGTAGAGGGTGAAAATGACATCGGCCTCTCTCAGCTTGGTCTTTTTAATGATGATGGCTTCTGTCTGATAGGTGCGCGGTTTTGACATTTCAGCATCTTATCCCTGTATACCACGTTCCCGGTGGGTGCTGACCAGATAGCGGATAACCCCTCGCAGCGCTTTCCAGTCAATGATAATATGAACCAGCGTGACAGCGACAGTGCCCACCGCCACCCAGAAATGAATATCCCCCCATTCGCTTTTGGTCAGGTCAAAGAGCAGAGGTAGTTGCCCTGACCGCTGACCGGCAGGTGCCGCCCAGATAATTATGCCGGTGAGCGTTACCAGCGCCCAGACGATAAGCAGCGTTATCGCCGTTACGGCTCGAATGTAGACCTTGACTTTTACAGGACGCCTCGATTTCATACAAGCCTCCATTATCGAGTGAGTTGTTAATAATTATTCTGATAGCCTTTTCCGTGCCAGAATATACAGCAGGACATGAGTGTGTGGGCCTTCGCCGTGGTTCTCCGGGTCTTCGGTAATGCCGGACTCAATGATTTCAAAGCCCTTGAAGTAATCGAGCAGTTCGGCTTCGGTAAAGTAGTGCACCGGCCTTCCCGGTCGGCTCTCAAATGTGTTCTTCTCCACTTCCTGGTACCTGCCGAAGCTGGGCTCTCTATCCGAGAAGACGGTGAAATACAGAAGCCCGTTGTCTTTCACTCTATCAGCACACTGCTGCAGACACAACTTCCTCTCCTTTTCGCGGAAGAGGTGTAAAACGTTATAGCAGTATATGGCGTCGTACTGGTCTGGGGCAGAGGGTATGTCCAGGACGGAGCCGTTGTGCGTTCTGGACTGAGGGTCGTATTCCCGGGCCATTTCACAGGCAGTGTCCGAAATTTCAACTCCGGTGACATCGAAGCCCGCTTCGCTGAAAATCCTGGTGTTCCGACCGTAGCCGGAGCCGGGCACGAGGATTTTATTTACCCCATTTTTACGAAATATTGCCGTGGCATATTCGGCGGTGGGGCTTGGTGCAGTGCCCCACACGTACCCCTCGTTTTGAAATCTCTGGTTCCAGTAAGCTTTTTTGTCCATAACTTCTTTAATAATTCCGTGGCTTGGACATTTTTAATAGTGCTTGTGGGGTAGGTTTTTATGTGTTTATCCATTTTATTTGATATACCTAATTTCTATTCTTCTTCGATAAATATAACCTGCCTATGTAGTCTGCTAAAGACTCATTTTTCCTTCTCTTTTTCTTAGTGTTCTTATAGTAATCTATTATTTCATCTGTTGGCATCTTCTTAATATGGTAGTCTAATAATTGCTTTGATAGTTGAAGTGACGGGAGCGCATGTCTTTTATATACCTTTTTGGGATTGACAACTTCTGACTCAACTATATTAACATACGTGGCTAGTTGTTTGAGCTGATTGAGGTTAAAAGCAAAGGATTTGGCTTCTTCGTCTCGCTTTCTCAACAGAGACGACCAGTCCACCCTAGCATTTCGCTTGTCATCCGTGTCGATTTCTATGAATCTGTTATATGCCCAATATAACTTATCCTTGTGATTGCGGAATCTTTGCCAAAATTTTTGGCATTCCTTATCGTTGTCAATTACCCAAATATGTTGAGGTAACATTTCCCTCTTACCTAATTCTTCAACTGCTAATAAAGATAAAAACAGGGATATAGAATACATTTTCTGCTCGAATAAGAGTTCAGCACCTTCCATTAGTCGTTGAGCATTCAGGAGGCAATAATCCAACAATTGGCGCATCTTTCTAACGTTCAATTTAACTGGTAAACCATCCGCATCCTTTTCAAACATTAAAGGGTCTTTTGATTTGTGCAAGGCAATCCCACAGCATTCCGATTTTTAATGAAATTATGGTACTCTAAAATTCCTGTCGGCCTTCAATGGCGCGGGTGAGTGTTACGTCATCGGCGTATTCCAGCTCGGTGCCGAAGGGCAGGCCGCGGGCGAGGCGGGTAACTCGGATACCCAGCGGCGTTATCAGGTGGCTGAGATACATGGCGGTCTGTTCCCCTTCAAAATTGGGGTTGGTGGCCAGGATAACTTCCTTGACCACACCGTCCTTCAGGCGGTCCATCAGCTCTCTTGCCCTGATGTCGTCCGTGCCGATGCCTTCGGTGGGAGAAATGGCCCCGTGCAAAACATGGTACATTCCGCCGTAAATACCGGTATGCTCCAGAGCCAGTATGTCCTGAGGCTGCTCCACAATGCATATCTGGCTGCGGTCGCGTTTGTTGCTGCGACAGATAGAGCAGAGGTCGGACTCCGTTACGTTGTAGCAGGTCGAACACAGGGTTATTTTTCGTTTCAGGGAAAGTATCGCTTCGGCGAGGGATTTGCTCTGTTCGTCTCCGGCACGCAGCAGGTAGAAGACGATGCGCTGAGCGCTCTTCGGCCCGATGCCGGGCAGTTTATTGAATTCCTGAATGAGGCTGTCGATAACATCAGCGTGGGGCAGGGAATTCTGGTCCAATGCGATATCTCCTTCGTTTTTTTAAGTTAGTCCGGGGATTTTCAATCCGCCGGTAAGACCGCCCAGGTGCTTGGCTGCTGCTTCCTGGGATTTAGACAAAGCTTCGCTGACCGCGGTCAGTACCAGGTCCTGCAGAAGCTCAACGTCTTCTGGGGTGACTACCTCGGGGGATATTTCGACTGACTGTATTTTCTGCTGGCCGTTCATGGTGACCTTGACGGCACCACCGCCGGAACTGCCCTCAACAGTCAGTTCACCCAGTTCCTCCTGGGCTTTGGCCAGTTTTGCCTGTAGTTGCTGGGCTTGCTGCAACATAAACTTGTTCATTTCTCCTCCGACTCAATAATCTGGGCACCTATTTTCAGGGCTTCTTCAATCAGGTGGTTTGCCTCCGGTTCGTACACGCAGCGGACCCGGCAGGCATGACCCAGAAAATTGCTGATGATTTGCTCCGCTATCTTCTGGTTTTCCGTTTTCTCCATGCTCTCCTTGTGCAGCGGGAATTTGAAAGACAGGATAACGGTGTTATTTTCAACGGACCTCGGTCTGGCACTCCTGAGCAGGGCAGCAGCGGGCGTTCGGCTCAGGCTGGGAGGGGCTTCCTGGATGAATCGCCGCCAGTGTTGTTTGAGGTGCTCGATTTCTTCACCACCGGCTTCAGTGGAGATGGTGGAGACAGCCTCAGCCGGGGCTGGCGCGGGCTCTGGTGCCTCTTTTTTTGCCCCCGGTTCTGGCACCGGAGCGAGTTCTGGTTCTGGTTCTGGTTCACTCTTTGCCTCTGGCTCAGGTACCGGCGAGGGTTCCGGCTCAATTTTTTCTCCGGCTGGTTCCGGTATCGGTGCTGGTGCTGGTTCTGGCCCACCTTTTTTCTCCACAGCGACCGGTCTTTGAGGTTGCTCTTCTGTAGCGGCTGCTTTTCTCGGTGGTGGTGGCGGTGTTTCCGGGGCCGCTGTTTTCACGGGCTGGCGTACCTCGGGTTCTGTCTTTGTCATTGGCGGTTCTTTGCTGAAAGGCAAGGTGGCGTCGACCAGAGCAAGCTCAAGCGGTAGTGTGGAGTAATTATCAAGACTGAGGTCGAGCTGTCCGAAAAGCTTGACGGCTTTTAATATCTGGGGGAGGGAAGCTTTGCTGGCCAGTTCTTTTAACTCGGCAATATCCTCGGCGGGCAGGTCTATTGATTCGGCGGTGCCGGTTTTCACCAGCAGCAGCGCCCTGAGGTATTCCACAAGTTCACGAGTGAACTGACGCAGGTCGAGGCCATCACTGCTGACGCTGTTCAAGGTCGATATTCCGCGGGCAATATCATTGTCGACGATATGTTTTACCATCTCTTTGGCGCGCCAGTCGCCGGTAATACCCAGGGTTGTCTGAACCTGTTGCAGGGTGACTTTTTTACCGTAGTAGGTCGTCAGCTGTTCCAGCAGATTTTCGGCGTCCCGCAGGCTGCCGGTGGCGGCCCTGGCGATGAGCCGCAGTGCTTCTGGCTCTATCTTAATGGTTTCCTTCCTGCTGATATGGGTCAATTTGGTCACCACATCGGCCTGGGAAATGCGCCTGAAATCAAAGCGCTGGCAGCGTGACATGATGGTAGGGAGGACTTTGTGGATTTCAGTGGTAGCGAGGATGAAGATGGCATGAGGCGGCGGCTCTTCAAGGGTTTTAAGCAGGGCGTTCGAGGCGCTGGTACTCAGCATGTGAACTTCGTCAATGATGTAGACCTTGTACCGCGCTTCGTTCGGAGCGTAATTAACTCTTTCCCTGAGGTCGCGGATATTATCCACGCCGGTGTTGCTGGCGGCGTCAATTTCAATGACGTCCAGAGCTCTGCCTTCGGTGACTGCCTGACACATCTCGCAGGTATTGCAGGGTTCACCCTTGCCTTCAGTGGTGAGACAGTTGACCGCCTTGGCGAGAATGCGTCCGGTGCTGGTCTTGCCGGTACCGCGGGGACCGCAGAAAAGATAGGCATGAGAAACATGGCTGCTGCTCAGGGCGTTTTGCAGCGTCTTGGTCGCCTGTTCCTGGCCGACCACGTCGGCCAGGGTCTGCGGACGCCACCGGCGATAAAAAACCTGGGAAGCCATTTTATTTATTATAACCTATCTATGGTGGCGTTTCTAGGCGGCTGGTGTCTGCCTGGCGACAAGTTTTGGGCATTGAGGACCGGTGATTCAACGTTAGACCGATACGCTTTAGTAAATAAAAATAAAAGCCAGCTTTACCACACTGGATTTACCAATCTTCCCATTGTAAAGCTGGCTCGCCGGACTCAATTGTTTCAGGAGAGGAGGGAGGGTATATCTTTGGAGGCATCTTCGATGGCTCTCAGTTTGACCTCGGTTTCTTCCTGCCGCTTCTTGAATTCGGGGATAAGCCGCGTGGACTGGCTATAGTAATTCCTTACCTTTTCCACGTCACTCAGTTCGGACATGATTACCGTGACATCGAGCATGCCTCTCTCCCGTGGATAATCTCCGTTTCTGATAAGAGCTTCCGGAGCGATGTCCTTCATGTAATCGCCGAGGGCCTTGACCATGTCCATGTTCATCTCTTTGCTTGGTGCCGAGATGAGGTACAGCGCTCGCTTGGAGTCCACGGGATTACACTTGAGCGATAGCTCGCTTATAGCCTCGTCCATGGCCTGGACGGCTTTGAGGGTTTCATCGCCTTTGGCCCTGAAATCACGCTTTGATTCCCGGCGGAACCTTATCAGAGGAATATCAGACTTGCCGTATCCGATTACCGTCCAGCCAGTCAGAGTCTGAATGATATCGCCGGCATCAAGCACCTTCGTGGCGATGTACTTGGCCTTCTTTTCCTCGCCGGCGCAGAGCATGTTGTAGAAAGGCTCCGCAATCATAGCATTGATTTTGGAGATGTTGCCTTTTATGGAAGAATCCTTGCGGACAAATCTCTGGTTGTCCACCAGAAATACGGCATCAGCCACGGAATACGATGATTTGAGGCAGGTGGCTGTATTGTAAATGGTCCTGTCCTCGGTGGTTTCCTCATGTTCAAAGGGCAAAACAATGAGGTTGTAAATGGGCTTGTCAGCATAGCGCTCTTTTATGTGCTGTGTCACCACCGAGATTGCCCCGGAGCCGGTGCCACCGGCGGCACTGGCAATAAACAGGAATGCATCCGTCTCGAAGAACCGTTTCGTGGTTCTTATCGCGTCAATGACCTTGTCGCCGTCCTCTCGGGCGATTTCAGCACCGAGTTCATTTATTTTGCCCACACCGTGGCCACCGGTCTTGCGACTACCAATAAGGATTCGGTGCTGGTAGTCCTTTCGAATGTTTGTCAGCCCACTCAGGTCCGCCGCATCAGCGTTGACCGCATAGCAGCCGGTAACTATCTCAATGCCACGCGAGCTTTTTGCCCTTTTGTTCAACCGGGCGAACTCATCCGCAACTCGACCACCACACTGTCCGAAACCTACAACGACTAGTTTCATAGCTCACCTCTAAATATATTTGTAGATTTTAGTTATTTTAAGCACACTTATAGTATAATGTCAATCAATTGCTCTCCAAACGTCTTGTATATTTCTGGTAATAAAGTACCTGGCAATAATGTCATGGTTGACAAGGAAGAGGGTAAATTGGACGTGGAAACGAGTTTTTTTATCAGGAGGGCTTACATATTTCCTCAAAAAAACATTGAAAAAAGAGATTACCTATATTAGAATTGGGTAAAACAATCGGGCGTAGGACTAATGGCAAGAGAGGCACCA
Organism: Dehalococcoidia bacterium; assembly: GCA_013202615.1. Lineage (GTDB taxonomy): Bacteria > Chloroflexota > Dehalococcoidia > Dehalococcoidales > RBG-16-60-22 > E44-bin89. The sequence continues at coordinate 33 of JABMRL010000174.1, read as the reverse complement.
CCAGGCGAAATACTAGAGAGCGCAGGGCATGAT
>JABMRL010000173.1 GCA_013202615.1 Dehalococcoidia bacterium | reverse complement strand
CGTGGAATGAGCAGGCCGGGTTTGCTGGCTATCCGGTGGACGTGCTCGGATATGATGAGACTGGCCAGATTGCTTCAGCGTCAATAGCCCTGTCTCCGGACTACGATGGTGACAGAGAAGACCGCCGCCTTGTCTTTCTTGGCCTGACGGTGAACGGCGATGGGGTCGTCGGCGGGGTCTACCGCATCGTGGATACGGTCTGCGAATCGCTGCTAACCGGGGTTAACATGCACAGCATCGCTTTTGGTGGCGATGTCCTGGTCGCGGCTGCCTATGATGATAATACGGTCTATCGCAGCACCAACCCACTGGCCCGGAAACCCACTTTGAAGCCGAATTCCGAGATGAAGGGGCCGGGGGGAGAAGACATGGGTGTCATTGGCTGGGCGGGAGACACGGTGGTGGCGGGAACTTCAGGCGACGAGAGTGCCTTTGCCAGTTCTAATAATAACGGCCTGGCTTTCAATGACGTCAGCCTGATTGATACCGGGTTAAGCAACCTGCGTGATATGGCCGTCTCCGAGGATAATGAAACCATTTACCTGGTAAGTGATGACGGCGATGACCTGAGTCTCTGGCGCGGTACGCCGTCGTGGCAGCGTGTGCTCAGCGAAAGGGATACGGCGGACTATATTATAAGACTCGCTCCCGGTGAGCCTGATGTTATTTACCTCGCCGAAAAAGGAGGCCATAGCATTTATCACAGCGCTGATGGAGGGGACAGAGAATGGTCGGCGGGTACCTGCCTGCTCAGCGTACAGGACCTGGCAGTTGAAAGCTCTGATATTGCCTATGTACTGGATACAGAAGGAGAGGTGACCAGGACGCGCTCCGGAGGTAGTAATTGGGGTACGGCTGTTGCCACCGAGCTTGACGAGGATACCGGGCACATGATTGTCAGCGGGGGCGAAGATGTTTTGTTTGCAGGCAGCAATGATGGCTATGTAGCCTACTCCATGGATGGCGGCTCTACGTGGAGTAAAATAGGGTCGAAAGTTCAAAGCGGGGCGGGCAGGGTTCAGGTTATCCCCGGTGAAAATTTCACCGCCAACAATTTGATTTATGCCGCCAGCGACAGCACGGGACAGAACGTTATGCGGTGGAAAATTGGCGCCAGCACCAGCTGGACGGATATCTTTGATGGTAATCTGGGCGGTGGGATTTACGGCCTGGCGGCTGAAGATAATGTGCTCTACGCTCTTGAATATAACCCGGATAAAACGCGAAGTACGCTGTGGCAATGCTTGCTACCGGCGACCGCGTCCCATTCTTCAAAGAGATGGGAAGCAAGAGCCATCTCGGCCGAAACCGATGCCGAAGACCATCAAGTTGTCTTCGATGCCTCGCCGCAGGCACTGAAACTGAGTTCCAACGGGAAATTATGGGCGATAAAGACAAACGAACCCAACCGACTTTATCGCATTGATGATGTCATGGAAAGGCTTGTGTTACAGGGGCCGGAAGACGGATATGTCAGCCCGGTTAACCCGGTAACCGGAATAGCTGAGGGGATTACTTTCCGCTGGAAGCGAACGTTGGATGCCACTGAATACGAGTTTTGCCTGGCCCAGGATGAAGAATTTGAAATACAGGTCGCCAGCATAACAGTAGCCAGTGATGATTCGCCGGTGGTTCTTTTCGTCGGCCCGAGGGCCGAGGGTGAGGCTAAAATTAATTTTACACCGGGAACGACCTATTACTGGAAGGTGCGGATTACGGAACCTTTCTTCCGCATCGGCTCTGAACCCGGGTCTTTTCATATTGAATCCCTCGAAGTAACCCCACCCGTAATCATTGAGCATCCCCCGCCTTCGGTTATCACCATACCGCCCGCGCCGCCCCAGGAAATCCCGTTTCCAGCGATAGTGCTTCCGCCTTCACCATCACCGCCGGAAATCGTTATTGAACCGGCACCGCCGCCGACCACGGCCACGCCCGGCTATATGTGGGCGCTTATTGCGGCTGGTGCGGTTGTTTTACTTATTGTTATGGGGTACGTGTTGATGTCATATCTGGACCGTTTTCTCATCTTCTGGCTGCAGAGGGGGAGGTATCGCTGGTCAGGATGGCGGCGGAAAAAGTTTGAGGCCAAATATGAAAAACAGCCCTTACCGGTGGCCGATTCGCTGGAGCAAATCGAAGCCCTGTTGAAACAGGTGACCTGGACCATGGATGGCCTTTTGCACCTCTTTGATGCCGTCAGCTACCCACAGACGGTCTGGGCGAAAAAGAGAGACGACTGCGATGGCTTTGCGGTGCTGGCGGCAGCGTTATTGCGGCAATGGCAGCCGGAAACTAACCCGGTTTTAATTACCGCCATGCTCAGGCCGGTGCGTAAAAGCCACACGGTCTGTGCTTTCAACGTTCCCGGGGCGGGAAAGTGGTTTTTCGATAATTATACGCTGCGCCGTGGGCGTTACCGGACCTATGAGGATATTGCGGCTGAAGTGCAGGGAAAAGCCCGGATGGTCTGCTGGGATGTGGTCGACCCGGATACACTGCAGACGCTGAAATTTAATGTCGCGCCATAGTGACGGGGCGGATATGAATTCGCCTTATTTCTGTTTCACTGCCTGCTGAGCAGCCTTAACGATATCGTCAACGGCCATGCCGTACTTGTCGAGCAGAGGGTCCAGCTCTTTGGAGGATTCGGTGAATTTATCAGCGACCCCTACTCTTTTCACCGGCACGGGGTTTTCGTCCGCGATGGTCTCGGCCACGGCGCTGCCCAATCCGCCGATTATGGAGTGCTCTTCCGCGGTGACAATAGCGCCTGTTTCCTGGGCACACTTTCTCAGCAGCGGCATATCCAGCGGCTTGATCGTGTGCATGTTTACCACCCTCGCCTTTATTCCCTGTGAACTTAACTTGTCGGCGGCCTCAAGCGCACGACTGAGCAGGTGACCGTTGGCGATGATGGAGACATCGTTTCCGTCGCGCACCGTTATCCCCTTGCCGATTTCCACTTTGTGGCTTTCATCAAAGATGATGGGCATCTCGGCGCGGCTGATTCGTATGTAGGCCGGCCCTTCGAGTTCGGCCATCAGGGGTATCATTTTCCTGGCCTCGATGCTATCCGACGGCACAATGACGGTCATATTCGGCATGGCGCGAAATACGGCGAGGTCCATGATGGAGTGGTGGGTGGCGCCATCCTTGGCGTCGGAAAGGCCGGCGAAACTGCCGACTATTTTGACATTGGTATTGGCGTAGGCAACACAGGTTCTGATTTGCTCCGTGGCCCGCAGGAGAAGCGCGGCAAAGGTGTTGGCGAAGGGAATAAAGCCGCTCAGGGCGAAGCCAACTGCAGTATCCACCATGCCGGCTTCGGCAATCCCGACGTTGAAGAAGCGTTCCGGGTTCTTTTGCGCGAAAAAGGTGGTCATAACGGAGCTAGAAACATCAGCCGTCACCACAACGACCTTTTTATTTTTGACGCCATATTCGGCCAGCGCCTCTCCGAATATTTGCCGTGTATTATCCAGCTTAAACATTTTTCTTCAAATCCTCCATTGCTTGCTGGTACTCTTCATCATTGATGCCCTTTCCGTGCCAGGCGGCTTTTCCCTCCATGAAGGAAACTCCCTTACCTTTGACCGTACGGGCGATTATCACCGTAGGCTTATCGCCGTTGGCATGGGCTTTATCCAGTGCTGCCAGTACTTCGGGCACGCTGTGGCCGTTAATATCGAGAACGGCCCAGCCGAAGGATTCCCACTTGTTCCTCAGGGGTTCGAGGGGCATAATCTCCTCCGTTGTGCCGTCCAGCTGGACGCCGTTGCAGTCAACGATGGCGATCAATCGGGATAGTTTGTATTTTGCGGCGAGCATGGCTCCTTCCCACAGGATACCGGCCTGCAGTTCCCCGTCGCCAAGGAGGACGTAGGTGTAATAATCGAGCCCTTTGAGCTGTGCCGCCAGGCAGAGGCCCGCGCCGATATTGATACCGTGTCCCAGGCAGCCGGACGTCATATCAACGCCGGGTGTCTTTTTCCAGTCCGGGTGTCCCTGCAGACGGCTGTCAAGGCAACCCCAGGTTTCAAGCTCTTCAAGCGGCATGTATCCCCTGTGGGCCAGCGCTGCATACAGAATGGCACAGGCGTGGCCTTTGCTCAGTATGAAGCGGTCCCGGTTCTCCCACTGCGGTTTCTTGGGGTCGAGCCGCAGGTGATGAAAAAAGAGGACGGACATAATCTCCGCCGGCGAGAGTGAGCCTCCCGGATGTCCCTGACCCCGGCAGTGGGTCATTTCGATAACATCAATGCGGAGCTGTCTGGCCATGTCTTCCAGTTTCTTGATTAATTCCGGTGAATATCCCGTTTTAACAGCCATATTTGCAATGTTACCTCCTTCAAAGGTCTCGCACGGGCAAAATAATCCTATTCCCTTGCCTGTTGCGTTGTCAAGTTGCCGCTTGCGATGGTCTTCTCCAGTCAGTTAATTAGTCAAGCAGGCAGGTATTTTTTGGGGAACTTGGCGACCACGGTGTAGCTGGGGTCGACGACGTTGCCGATGCGCATCGTGCCTGCCTGTGATATAACCTGAAAGGCTTCCCATTTCTCGAACCCGTAGTCATCAACCAGCCATTTGACCAGCTCCACCGTGGCAAGGCGCACGCAGTCTATCAGCGGCTGGCCGCTGCCCGTGGTCATGATATACGTCTCGTCCTCGATTCGGGGCCAGTCAATGCTTTTCCTTTTCAAAATATCCAGCTTCATGGTGACCTCGGCGGTTGTTTCCAGTGCCACGCCGCAGAGTTCACCATCACCCTGGGCGGCGTGAACATCGCCGAAGGAGAAATAAGCGCCCCGCACCCATACCGGCAGGTAAAGTATCGAGTCTTCTCTGGTCTCAATGCAGTCCATATTGCCGCCGAACTCACCGGGCACGAGCGAAGTCTCTACGCGACCGAAGCGGGGAGCGACACCAATGGAGCCGAGAAACGGATGCAGTGGTATTTCAACCCGCTTCTGTTTGCTTGATTTCAGCTCCAGTATGCCGGTATTCTTCTTCAGGTCGAGCTGCCAGTCGAATTTAGCCTCCGGTACCGGCTCGTTGAGGAAGAGTTGCTTGCCCGGGACTTCTCCGGTGAGGCTGCCGAAGTGGGAACGATGCCTTGACCAGGCATGCTCGCGGTTGAGCTTTATCTGCTGGATGGTTACCGCCAGTACGTCCCCGGGTTCGGCTTCCTCGATATAAACCGGGCCGACCTGGGGGTTACGTTCGCAGAGAAGCGTGGCGTCGTTGCGCTGCTTCATTTCTTCCGGCATGGGCTCCATTTTCTCGTTGAAGCCGCCGGCATCGCGCGTCCGCGCCACGACGACATCACCGCTTTTCACGGTCAGAGCCGGCTCGTTCGGGCCAAACGTGTAGTAGAAAGTGCGCGGTTCCAGTCTGTGTACGGTGCTCTCTCTCATTTCTACCTGCCTTTTCGATTATTAAAGTTGAGACGGCGCCTAGGGAATGCTGGTAACGTTGGCATAAGACGGGTCGTGTATTGGTATTAATATATCCGCCATTCCTTTGATGCGGAGTGTGCTGTTATAGGCGGCCATAACGTCCGTATGTGTCCCCGGCGTTATCACCGGCATAATCTTTTTCAGTTCTTCCGGCGGATAGAAATTCTCCTTTACGCAGCAGAAGCCGGTGATGATGGCTTTGCCCCGGTCGGTATTGATGGCTACCGCCTGCGTTCCCGGTGAGTGGCCGGGGGCGGGTATGACTTCAATCCCGGGAGCAACCTCATGGTAGCCGTCAACCAGCACGAAATTTAGGTCCTCGAGGAGGTCTTTCTTGTAGCTGAGGCCGGTGAGCGGGTGGGGAGAAAAGGCAAAATGTAGCTCTGTTTCGTTTACCAGTACCCTGGCATTGGTGCATTTGGCGGTATTGGCGCAGTGGTCCCAGTGCAGGTGGGTCTGAATGACCAGGTCAATATCTTCCGGCTTCAGTCCCAGACCGCCCAGCGCCTCTTCAAAGGACATGACCTTTTCCGCGGGAAAACCCCGAAAGGCGGTTGCCAGTTCGGCATCGGTGCTGGTATCGATTATGATTTGTTTGTCGGCACCTTCGATGTACCAGCAGTAAGCGGGCGACATGAACTTTTCACCGTAGCGGTGGCGGTAAAGAAGGATTCCCATGTCAATTTCCATCCTCGTCAGCAGAAGCGGTCTGATGCGGTAGGTTTTCATCTTTACTTAGCTCCTTTCATGCTGGTATAACTTGCCCGCAAGGCTGATTTGCGATTTCTTGCCTATTATACAATAATTGACGGCAATGGTGCCGACTGATATCATTTTGGGGAAATAGCGTAGCAGGAGGTAGAAATGGTCAAATCTGTGCAGCATTTTGGTCTGACGGTAAGCAATCTGGACGAAGCCCGTCACTTCTTTCACGACCTCTTGGGGCTGGAAGCGACAGAGGTGCGCGAGACCAGCGGGGAGCGCCCGGAGATAATCCTGGGCATACCGGGGGTATCACTGCGTCTCTGCCTGTTCAAACTCCCCGATGGCAATAATCTTGAGGTGATTGAATACCTTAACCCCAGAGGAACGAAGCTGGACCTGAGAACGTGCAATCCCGGCGTGCCCCACATCGCTTTTATAGTGGATGATATTCAAAAAATGTATGATGAACTCAGCGCCAAAGGGGTAAAATTCGTAAATCCACCGTACTGGGGCGGCGAGAGTGTGGCCGGTCCGGGCTGGGGTGTTTGCTTCCTCAGGGGGCCGGACGGCATTTCAATTGAGTTCATGCAGGCGCCAAAGGGAAAATAGCTCACTGGAGATAGAATGGAGGCAAAATGACATTAGAAGAGCTGGAAAAGAGGGTTCAGGCCTTAGAAGATTTGGAGGAAATTAAAAAACTCAAAGTCCGGTATGCCAGGTATATCGATGATAACTTCAATGTTGAAAAACTGGCAGAGCTATTCACGAAAGACGCTGTCTGGGGTGGTGAAGCGTGGGGGATGATTCAGGGAAGAGAAGCAATTATGGAATACTTTGCCGGAATGCCAAAACACATGGTATTTTCGTGTCACCGTATCGTTGCGCCTGATATCACTGTTGAAGGCAATAAAGCACACGGGACTTGGTATGGGATGAACACAGGAATCCTGATCAATGGCCAGGGCTTCTTTTCAAGTTGTTTGTATATCGATGAATATGAAAAAATAGATGGCCAGTGGTTTATGAGCAACGTAAAATTACACCATTTTTACCGTTCTCCTTATGAAGGAGGTTGGGCCAAAGAGAGGAACATGTCGCTTAAGGTCGATGAT
>JABMRL010000172.1 GCA_013202615.1 Dehalococcoidia bacterium | reverse complement strand
GGCCGAGAAGGGATTTAAAATCACCCAGAGTGCCGAAACACCGAGGGTGATATGGGCTTATTTCGGCACCGATGCCATTGGCGGCTTTTCAATCGAACTCATGCAGAAGAAGTAAGGCTGCCTCTTATTATACTTTTCCGGCAACGAGTTCGCCCATTTCCCTGGTTCCGACCTGCCTTTGGCCTTCATCCATAATGTCATAGGTGCGGGAACCCTCGTTCAACACGTCAATTACAGCTGTCTCCACCGCCTGTGCTTCTCTGTCCAGGCCGCAGGAATAACGGAGCATCATCGCCATGCTCAATATGGTAGCAATGGGGTTGGCCAGGTTCTGCCCGGCGCGGCGGGGTGCGCTGCCATGAGCCGGTTCGTAAAGACCGGGCGTTCTGGCACCTTCCTGAGGTATACCGGCCAGGCTGGCGGAGGGCAGCATCCCCATTGAACCGGCCAGCATCGAGGCTTCGTCGGTCAGGATATCGCCAAACGTGTTCTCGGAGACGATGACGTCAAAATGCTTCGGGTTCTGTATCAAGCGCATGGAACAGGCATCAACCAGCATGTGCTCCAACTCCACATCGGGGTAACTTTGGGAAAGGTCTGTCGCCACCTGTCGCCACAGTCGAGAACATTCCAGCACATTGGCCTTGTCAACGGAGATGAGTCTTTTCTTTCTTCCCCGGGCAAGCTCAAAACCAACCCTTACAATGCGCTCAATCTCCCCCTCCGAGTAGGTCATAGTATCCACCGCACGCCAGCCACCGGAGGCTTGCCAGCGCTTTTTGGGTCGGCCAAAGTAGAGCCCGCCGGTAAGCTCACGGACAAAGATGAAGTCAACCCCTTCCACAACTTCGGGCTTTAAATTGGAGGCATTAATCAGCATCGGGAGAGTCCTGACCGGACGCAGGTTGGCGAATAACCCCAGCTTCCGGCGCAGCCCCAGAATACCCTCTTCGGGGCGTACCTTTATGTCGGGAGCATCAAATTTGGGGTCGCCGACCGCGCCCAGCAGCACGGCATCGCTTTTCTTGCTCATCGTCAGCACGTCCAACGGCAGCGGCATCCCGGTGACATCAATCGCCACTCCGCCGATAAGGCCATTATACAGGTCAAATGTGTGCCCGTATTTCTTGCCCACAGCCTGAAGTACATCGACCGCGGCCTGCGTAATTTCCGGGCCAACGCCATCTCCGGGCAAGACCACAATGCGAAACTTCATTTTAAACTCTCCCGCTCGTTAAACGCTTCTTCGTGTACTCAATCAACCCGCCGGAGGAAATAATCTCGGCCATGAAATCGGGATAAGGGCTGGCGGTAAAGGTCAGGTTCCTGGTTACGTTTTTTATCTCACCTTTGGAGAGGTCAACTTCCACAATATCACCGGCTTCGGTATTATCCACCGCCTCATCGCTTTCGAGGAGAGGCAACCCTATATTGATGGCATTGCGGAAGAATATGCGGGCGAAGCTCCTGGCGATAACGCAGGAAATGCCGACTGCCTTGAGCGCCATCGGGGCATGCTCCCGCGAGGAGCCGCAGCCAAAATTGGTGGTCGCCACCACGATATCGCCCGGCTCCACCCTCTTCAAAAAATCCTCGTCAATATCTTCCATGCAGTGCTTGGCCAGCTCCACCGGGTCATAAATATTCAGATAACGCGCCGGAATGATGACATCGGTATTCACATCGGCGCCGTACTTATGAACTTTGCCTTTTAGCATTAAAAAATAACCTCCTTAGTTAATATGTTTATCAAATCTCCACCAGCATCTTTTCAAAATCCTCACTACCGGTGGCTTCTTTCCCCTACCCGGCTCAATGGTGTGCCCTTCGACCTGAAGCCGGGACGCCTGTGCTTCCACGCCGCCCGGGTATTTTTCGTTCAGCTCCCCTTTCGATTTCAGAGTCCGCCAGTAAGGGGTGAACTCTTTCTTGCCTTCACCAACGTCTTCATCGGCGGCACGGGCAGCGATGTTACAAAAGATTCCGGTGGTGATGGGGTAGCCAATGCTGGCACCATGCTTTCGGGCCAGGAACTCGCGGATACGGTTGATTGTCACCAGCCTGCCCTCCGGGACACTCCTCATAGCTTCGTCGACTTCAATGGGGGCGGGAATGACACAGGTCCCTGTCCCCCAGCGCTTGCTCATCTTATCGTTAATTTCAATCACCCTGGGCAGGTCTTTGCTATCGTGCAGTTTCTCGCGCCAGCTTTTCCGCATCCTGACCATCGCTCCACCTCTTCAGTAGCCCGACTTTTTCCCGGTGATATTTTCGATATCAATTCTTACCACCGCCGTGCGGTCAGCCTTTTCAAATGACACGGCCGGCCCTTTTTCCCCAAACTGCCGCATAAGCACCGTCAAACCACGAATTTTGTCGGCTTCATCATTCAGGATATGCGCGCGACCCACGCCGATAACGCTCCGATATCTGGTTGACCAGCCGCAGGGTTTTTCGGCACTGGTAATCTCAACATCCGTGTCTATCTCCACGCAGACCTGATTATTATTCCTGATAAGCTCTAATTTACGGCCTTCCGGCGCGCAATGGAAATAGAAAGCGTTCTTTTCGTAGCCGAAGCAGACCGGCACCACGTAAGGTTCACTGCCATCCACGAGACCAAGCCGGCATACCTTCGCCTGCTTTATGATTTGCTCTATCTCAGCGGGGTCAGTGATTTCCTTCTCTTTTTTTCGCATTGCCTGTTCTATTTCACAATCTCGTCGGGGTGAGTGATTCGGCCGGTCACGGTACTGGCGGCGGCAACTGCCGGATTGGCGAGATACACCTCCGATTTGGGATGCCCCATTCTGCCGACAAAGTTGCGGTTGGTGGTGGATATACAGCGTTCACCTGATGCCAGCACACCGGTATGGCCACCAAAGCATGGCCCACAGGTAGGCGTGCTCACCGCAGCACCAGCCTCAATGAATATCTCAATAAACCCTTCCTTTAGAGCATCGGCATATACCTGCTGTGACCCCGGAATAATAATGCAGCGGACATTGGGATGCACTTTCTTCCCTTTTAATATTTGAGCGGCAATCCGCAAGTCATCATGTCGACCGTTGGTGCAGCTGCCGATGATCGTCTGGTTGATTTCGACACCTCCCGCCTGACTGACCGGCCTGACGTTGGCTGGCGAATGGGGAAAAGCCACCTGTGGCTCCAGCCCGGTAACGTCATACTCGATGACTCTGGCATATTCAGCATCCGGGTCGGGTTCATATACATTATAGGGACCCTTTGCTTTAGATTTTATGTAAAGTTGTGTTCTGTTGTCCACCCGGAAAAGCCCGGCCTTGCCCCCGGCTTCAATAGCCATGTTGGCCATTGTGAAACGCCCGTCCATGGGCAGAGCATCAATCGCTTCACCGGTGAACTCCATCGCCGAATAAAGCGCACCGTCCACACCGATGTCGCCGATAGTATGGAGGATAAGGTCCTTCCCACTTACCCACCTGCCCAGGTTGCCGTGGTACACGAACTTTACCGTCGGGGGAACCTTCATCCAGAGGTCTCCGGTTGCCATAGCCGCCGCCATATCGGTTGAGCCTACACCAGTGCCAAAGGCGCCTACCGCCCCATAGGTGCAGGTATGGGAGTCACCGCCGATGACCACCTGGCCGGGAAGCACGATACCCTGCTCCGGCAGCAGCACATGCTCAATACCCGCCTTACCAATTTCAAAGAACACGGAGTCCTGCTCGCGGCAAAACTCACGCATCATTTTGCCAATCTCGGCGGAGGCGATGTCCCGGGTAGGCATAAAATGGTCGAGCACCATCACGATTTTCCTGGGGTCAAAGACACGGCTCACGCCAATTTTCTGGAACTCCTTTATGGCAATTGGAGCCGTGATATCATTTCCCAGAACAATATCTACCTTAGCATTGACGAATTCCCCGGCACTAACCCGTTTTCGACCCGTATGTGCCGCCAGTATTTTCTCAGCCAGATTCATCTTTACTTCCTTCCTTTGCTCTTCTCAAGTGAATTCTATCCTTTCCAGCGAGGCATGATTAGCGCGCCGAAAACAATAGCCGCGGCTGCAACCGCTATGATATACAAACCCGCTCCCGCCGCAAGGCCAATACCAGCCATCACCCAGATTGTGGCCGCCGTGGTCAAGCCCTCAACAATGCCCCCCTGGCGGTGCAGGATGACCCCGGCCCCCAGAAACCCAACGCCGACCACTACACCAGCGGCCACCCGTGACGGGTCGCTGGCAGCGCCAAACCCGTAAATGGAAACGAGAGAAAGAAGAGCCGCCCCGGTTGAGATAAGCACATGCGTTCTCAACCCGGCCTGTTTTCCGGCTCTTTCTCTCTGGTAGCCGATGGCCACTCCCAGAGCAGCGGCCAACAGGAGGCGCAGCACCATTTCCAGTGCGATAGGCATCTCAGGCTCTACTCAGCTTTCTTTTTTGCAGTCAACAACCGGTTGAGGGCATTGATATACGCTTTAGCGCTTGCCACTATGATATCGGTATCCGCTCCTCGCCCGGTATAGGTAACGCCATCACTCTCAATCCGGCACAGTACCTCGCCAATGGCGTCAATACCCTCGGTTATTGATTTAACGCTGAATTCGGTAAGCGTGTTGGGCATTTTAACTATCTTATCAACCGCTTTGAAGGCCGCATCAACCGGCCCGCTGCCCAGCGCGGCATCGGACTGCGCCTGTCCTTCAGAGTCGGTTATTACCACCGACGCCGTTGGAATGCCACGGTCGCCACAGGAAATCTGAATGCGGTCGAGGTGGTAAACTTCTGAAATCGTGCGTTGCTCTTCGGCAACCAGCGATTCGATATCCCGGTCGGCTATTTCCTTCTTCTTATCCGCCAGCTCCTTGAAAGCACGAAAGACACGGGTGAAGTCTTCATCTTCCAGGGTGTAACCCAGCTCGGCCAGCCTCTCGCGCAGGGCATGCCGCCCGCTCAATTTGCCCAGCACCAGGCTGCTTGATGGTATGCCCACGGTCTTGGGGTCCATGATTTCGAAGGTGATGGGCATCTTGATAACACCGTCCTGGTGTATCCCGGACTCATGCCGGAAGGCGTTGGCGCCAACGATGGCTTTATTCGACTGCACGGAGAATCCGGTCAACTCGCTTACCATCCGGCTCGTCTTGTAGATTTGCCTGGTATCTATACCCGTATCGAGGCCAAATAAATCGCGGCGGGTCTTGATAGCCATCACGATTTCCTCAAGTGAAGCATTGCCTGCCCGCTCCCCGATGCCATTGATGGTGCATTCCACCTGCCTGACCCCCCGCCTGACCGCCTCCAGGCTATTCGCCACCGCCAGACCGAGGTCATTATGGCAGTGCACGCTGACCACTGTTTTCTCAATGTCAGGTACGTTCTGGAAAATGCCGTCGATCAGGCGGCCAAATTCCTCAGGAATAGAATAGCCCATGGTATCAGGGATATTGAGGGTTACAGCGCCGGCTTCAATAGCCACTTGAAGTATCTGGTACAGATAAGCCGGTTCGGTCCGGCTGGCATCCATTGGTG
>JABMRL010000171.1 GCA_013202615.1 Dehalococcoidia bacterium | reverse complement strand
GGGCTATGGCAACTTCCCCGGCATCTATACCCTCGGGCCGATTGTGTGAGCACTACCGGAGCTTGGTTCTGGTAGTTTCCATGCCTTTTCTTTCCTTTTGCGGGTGAGCAGCGCTAGTGCTATAATGGGCTGAAATGAATCAGAAAAGGCGCCTTGAAGAGGTGCGCTGGCATGGACGGGGTGGGCAGGGGGCGGTTCTTGGCGCCAGCATGTTAGGCAGCGCGGTGGCTCTTTATGAGGGCAAGTACGCTGTCTCGTTCCCGAGCTTTGGAGCTGAGCGTCGTGGGGCGCCGGTTCAGGCATTCACCCGCATCAGCGACCATGCTATCCGGACTCGCAGTCAAATCTATAACCCCACCACAATCATCGTGCTTGATGATACCCTCCTCGATGTGGTTGACATAACGAGTGGCGCTCGGGATGGAGCCAGCATTCTGATAAACACGCGTAAACCCGCCGGCAGGTTGCCGAAGATACCGGATTCTCTCAATGTCACCACCGTGGATGCCACGGAAATAGCGCGGGAAAATATCGGGGTGGCCATTGTCAATACTGCCATGCTCGGCGCGCTGGCCGGCGTCACCGGCCTGGTGAGCCTGGATTCCATAAAGAAAGCCATCGCCAGCACGCTGCCGGAAAAAGTCGTCGACCGTAACATTGCGGCGGCTGAGGCGGCTTATAAAAAAGTCGGGGGAAAATGAAGAAAGAGAAGTCAATCCCGGGACCCGTACAGAAAGCCGGAACCATACCCACTAGGATGGGGAGCTGGAGCACGGCCAAGCCCGTTCTGAAGGGGAAGTGCACCTTCTGCCTCTTCTGCTGGGTTTTCTGTCCGGAGGGTGCCATCGTTCAGGATGAGGCAAACCGGAAGGTCACTTTCAATTTTGAGGACTGTAAGGGCTGTGGCATCTGCGTCAGGGAATGTCCGACCAAAGCCATAGAGATGGTCGAGCAACAGGGTGATAAATAATGGCTACCGAAATGTCGGTTAGAAAATACATCACGGCCAACGAGGCGGTCGCTCAGGCGGCCAGGCTGGCACGTGTTGACGTGGTCGCTGCCTATCCCATTACCCCGCAGACCAGCATCGTGGAGAAGATTGCCAAATACATCGCTGATGGTGAGATGGATGCCGATTATATTAAAGTTGAATCGGAACACTCGGCGCTGACGGCCTGCATGGGTGTGCGGATGGCCGGGGCGCGTGCCTTTACCTCCACCTCATCCCAGGGACTGGAGTATATGCATGAGATGCTGGCCTACGCTGCGGGTGGTCGCTATCCGCTGGTTCTGGTCAATGTCTGCCGCTCGGTGGCGCTGCCCTGGAGTATCTGGGGCGACCAGCAGGACGCAATCCAGCAGCGGGATACGGGCTGGATTCAGATATTCACCGAGACCGGACAGGAAGCGCTGGATATGGTGCTGCAGGCCTATCGTATTGCTGAGGACCATCGTGTGCTGCTGCCGGTAATGATTTGCCTCGATTCGTTCATACAGTCGCACACCGAAGAGCTGGTCCAGGTCCCCGACCAGAAAACGGTGGACTCTTTCCTGCCTCGATACGACCCGGTGGTTACCCTGGACGTGGACAACCCTTATTCCATATCCGTTGGCGGTTTCGGCAAGCATTATGCACGCTGGCGGGAAGAACAGCAAACAGCGGCCGAAAAGGCAGGGGAGATAATTTTAGAGGTGGGCGACGAGTTTGCCCGCATTTTTGGTCGTCATTACGGCGGCCTGATTGAAGAATACCGCTGTGATGGTGCGGAAGCGGTCCTGGTAGCCATGGGCGCATTTACCGGAACCGCCCGCGAGGTGGTCGACGAAATGCGTGATGAAGGCAAAAACGTTGGCCTGGTCAAGGTGAGGGCATTTCGACCCTTCCCGGTAGAGCCATTGAGGAAGGTCATCTCGCCGGTGAAAGCGGCGGCGGTGCTGGACCGTGACTGCTCCTGGGGTTATGAAGGCGCACTGGCCACGGACATGAAAGCTGCTCTCTACGGCCTGCCCAACCCGCCGGCGATACTCAACTTCATTGGCGGACTGGGTGGTGCGGATGTGCCGCCGGAGCGGATGAAGTACATGCTGGAAAAGGCACTGGCTGCGGATAGGGGAACAACACCGCATCTGGAGTTTATTGACCGATGAAACTGAAGGATATAGCCAAAGAGGAATTCTACCGGGCTTCTTACGGCTGTGCCGGCTGCGCGGCTGTCCTGATGGTGCGCCTTACGATAAAAGCGCTCGGTAAAAACAGCGTTTACGTGGTGCCGGCCAACTGTATCAGCACCGTATCGTGTTATTACCCGCAGGCGCCGTTCTTCGTGCCGTTCACGGTAATGGCCTTCGCCGCCACTGCGGCGGCTCTGTCCGGCATCAGCGCCGGCTTCAGGAGACGGGGTCGGGAGGATATCCATGTCGTTGGCCTTTCCGGTGATGGCGGCACCGCGGACATTGGCATTCAGGCGCTTTCGGGAGCGATTGACTGCGGCAACAAATTCATCTACATCTGTTACGATAATGAAGCGTATATGAATACCGGCATCCAGAGAAGCGGCCTGACTCCATACGGGGCAGCCACCAGCACCACACCGAGCCCGTGCTTTGAAAACAGGCCCAAGAAGGACATGATGCGCATCGTGGCGGCGCATGATATCCCTTATGCCGCCACCGCCTGTACCTCCTATCCGCTGGACTATATGGAGAAGGTGGTGAAGGCGAGCCAGGTGAACGGGCCCACTTATATTCATATCCTCGCGCCATGCCCCACGGGCTGGGGTTTCCCCCCTGATGAGACGATTGAAATCGGGCGTATGGCGGTGGAGAGCGGCATGTGGCATCTGACCGAGTTTGAGAACGGCGAATTCCGCACCACCTACACGCCGAAACGACAGCGGCCGGTCTCGGAGTATCTAGCCACCCAGACAAGGTTCCGCCACCTCAGCCCGGAGCAAATCGCTGCCATCCAGAAAGAGATTGACGCCGCCCGCGATTAGGGCCAGACTATCCTGATACTGGAGGAGCAATCAGATGGACGTTATGGAAGCCATTTTATCCCGGAGGAGTATTCGCCGGTATACTGATGAGCCGGTGCCGGAAGAGGTTATCACAGAGCTGATGGAAGCCGCAATGAGCGCCCCCTCGGCCAGCAACCAGCAGCCGTGGCAGTTCGTCATTATAAATGACCGCCGCATTCTCGATGAAATCCCCAAGTTTCACCCCTACGCCCATATGCTGAAAGAGGCTTCCTGGGCGATTGCTGTCTGCGGTGACCAGAATCTGGCGACGATGAGCGAGTACTGGGTTCAGGACTGCTCGGCGGCAACGCAGAATATTCTCATTGCGGCCCATGCCAGGGGCTTGGGAGCAGTGTGGCTGGGTGTCTACCCCCGCGAGGAAAGAGCGAAAACGGCGCAGAAACTGCTCGGTCTTCCCGAGCACGTGATACCCCTGTGTTTTATATCAATCGGCTATCCCGCGGAGAAAAAACCGCCGGCAAACCGTTACGATGCTTCCAGGGTCCATCGCAACCGCTGGTAAACTGGCCTGGCTATGAAATCAGGTTGAGCGGCTGTTCGAGGTAGTTTTTCACAGTCTGCAGGAACTGCGCACCGAGTGCGCCGTCCAGAACGCGGTGGTCAATGGACAGGGTCAGGCTCATCACCGGCCTGATGACCATCTCGCCATTTCTTGTCACCACTTTCTCGGCAATCCTGCCTACGGCCAGTATCCCTGCCTCAGGCGGCTGTATAATGGCGCTGAACTGGTCAATATCGTACATTCCCATGTTGGAGATGGTAAAAGTGCTGCCGGCCATCTCTTCCCTGGTCAGGGTGCGCTCTCTTGCCTTTTGCACCAGTTCGGCACGGTCCTGCGCGATTTCCGCCAGGGATTTCGTGTCGGCATCCCTGATGACAGGCACCATCAAACCGCCTTCGATGGAAGTGACCAGGCCGATGTCAATCCGCTTGAGCAGCTTTACCGAACCGTCAGCATAGGAGCAGTTGATGACCGGGTTCTTCTCCAGCGCCCTGGCCACTACCTTGACAACAAGGTCGGTCAGTGTCAACCGGACGCCGGCTTTGCTTTCTATTACCGGCAGCAACTGTTGTCGTGTCCGCTGCAGTTCCTGAGCGTCAACCTCTACCGTGAGGTAAAAGTGCGGTGTCTGAAAGCTCTCCGTCATGCGCCGGGCGATGACCTCGCGCATGGTGGACAGAGGGACAATCTCTTCCTCTGTTCCTGCCGGGGCAGTAGCAGAAGTCGGTGCGGCAACCGCCCCGCCCTCCTCAGCGAACTTGAGCACATCCTCTTTGGTGATTCTGCCGCCCGGTCCGGTGCCTATTATCAGGCTCAGGTCAACGTTGTTCTCTCTGGCGATACTTCTGGCCAGCGGTGAGGCTTTAATCTCCTTCGGTTCACTGGCCGGTTTCGGTGCTTCCGCTTTGGTTTCTGCCTTTGCCGGTTCTTCTTTCGCTTTGGCGGTAACCGGTGTCTCAACCTCAGGCGCTTTCTCACCGGGCTTCAAGATATAAGCGATGGTGGTGCCTATCGGCACCTCGTCTCCTTCATTTGCCGTTACCTTGCTCAGGATGCCCGAGGCCTCGGCTTCCAGCTCAAAAGAGGTCTTTTCGCTCTCAATCTCCAGAATTATCTCCCCTTTTTCCACAGGGTCGCCCTCGCTCTTCAGCCACCGAACGACTTTGCCGCTCGTCATTGCCTCATCGAGCTTGGGGAAGATAATGGCCACAGCCATACTGGTACCTCCACTCGTTATAAATCAAAGCGCTCTGATTTTCTATTTGCCCATCATCTCGAGGGCTGCCGTTTTTATCTTTTCCGGATTGACAAGTATATACTGCTCCTGGCCCGGATTGAAGGAAACCGGAGAATCCAGCGAGGCTACGCGCCTGATAGGGGCGTCCAGGTAATCAAACGCCTTCTCACCGATAATGGCGGCAATCTCGGCGCCGAAGCCACCGGTGCGGCAGGCTTCGTAGACCACCATCGCCTTGCTCGTTTTCTGCACCGAGCTCAGGATAATATCCTCGTCAAGCGGCTTCAGCGTTCTCAGGTCGACCACTTCGGCATCGATGCCATCCTTGGCGAGCTCTTCGGCAGCTTCCAGGGCGAAGTTCACGCAGCGCGAGTAGGTGATGATGCTCAGGTCCTTGCCTTCGCGCTTGATTTCGCCTTTGCCCAGCGGGATGGTGTATTCTTTCGCGGGAACCTCACATGCTTCGCCGTATAATTTCTTATGCTCGATGAAGATGACCGGGTTGTCCTCTCTGATACTGCTCTTGAGCAGGCCTTTGGCATCGTAGGCATTGGAGGGCATGACCACGTAGAGGCCCGGGATATGGGCGAAGATGGCCTCCAGTGACTGCGAGTGGTGTGGCCCGGCGGCTACCCCGCCACCCCCCTGTGTCCTGATTACCACCGGCACCTTGACCATGCCGCCGGTCATGTAACGCAGCTTGGCAATCTGGTTGATAATCTGGTCGGCGGCGATGAAGGAGAAGTCTATATACATGATTTCCGCCACCGGCCTCATGCCGACCAGCGCCGCGCCCAGCGCGGCACCGGCGATGCCGGCCTCGGCCAGAGGGGTGTTCCTGATGCGGTCGTGACCGAACTCCTCAAGCAGTCCCTGGCTTACCTTATAGGAACCGCCGTATTCGGCGATTTCCTCTCCCATCATAAAAACTTTGGGGTCGCGCTTCATCTCTTCGCGCAGCGCTTCCCGCAGTGATTCTCGAACGGTTAACTCTGGCATGCTTTCCCCCTTTTATCTTTCAAACGTAGATATCCTCAAGCGCTTCTTCAGGCGTGGGCTCGGGGCTTTCCTGGGCGAACTTGACCGCCTCGTCCAGCTCCCGCAGCACATTCTGTTCGATTTCATCAAGCTCGGCGTCCGTGGCCGTCTTGTTCTGTACCATCTGCTGGCGCAGTCGCTTGATGG
>JABMRL010000170.1 GCA_013202615.1 Dehalococcoidia bacterium | reverse complement strand
TCTGGTTCTCCATAGGCAACAAATCTTGGGAGATGCTCACCGAAGAGGACCAGCAGATTCTCACCGAAACTGCCCAGCAAATGCAGAATGAGCAGGCGGCATATGCCGAGGAGATGGACGAGAAGTACATGCAGATGCTACGAGACTATGGCTGGACGGTTCTGGAACCGACCGATGCCGAGTGGGAGCGCATGCAGCAAGCCGTCTTCGAAGAGGTCTGGCCAGAGCTCACCCCAATCATTGGTAAAGCCATCATCAATGACCTGTATGATGCCCTGGGTATAGCGCGTCCTGGATAATTGACTGGAATAGGCACGTTTTACTTTACCGATGAGGGAGCTCGAGATGAGTTCCCTCATCGGCTGGATGTGAGGAAATATGGCGGCTGCAATAAGCTCTATTGCCTCGAAGCTGGTTTTCCGCTGGATACCGCGGCTGATGTGGTGGGCGATACTGATATCGTGTGTCCCCCTGGTGCTGCTTATCTTTATTCAGGTGTGGCTGCGCTATGTCTTCCATGTTCCCATGCTCTGGGTGGAAGAAATCGCGGTTACGCCTGCCTTCTGGGTCTACATGATGGGGGCGGCTTACGCTGTCTACGAGCGCTCCCACATTAGCGTGGACATAGTAGGAATTACGGTTCATAATCCGAAGCGGCGGCTGATAATCAAATTTATCGCCTCGCTGATAACACTCGGACTGGCCATGCTTTTTGTCTGGTGGGGCTACCAATTCTTCGTTTCGGACCTGGCACTAAAAATGGAGACGGCGACCTTAAGATACCCCATGATTTACGGGCGCTGCTCTATCTTCTTCGGGGCTGGTGTACTGGGGGGCTTTTACTTCTGGGTAGAGACCATTGACCTGGCACGCCAGCTATTCTGGCACAAGCCTCCACTATACGAAAGGAAGGAGGCGTAGAGCGAAGTGGAAACCGCTTTATTCGGCATACCGAACTTGGGCATATTCGTTGACCTGGCCATCCTGGTTGGTCTCCTCCTGCTGGGCGTCCCCGCCCCCTATGCCTTCCTAGCAGCACTGGTATTTCTCGTTTACACCTACGGCTTTGAGCCCACGGCGCAACTGCCCATGGCTTTCCACAAGCTGAAAGCATTTACCCTCCTTTCCGTCCCCTTCTTTATCATGCTGGGAGGGTTCATGAGTTTGGGAGGTATGGCCGATAAGCTGGTCGCCGTGGCCGAGGCCATGGTGGGTCGAATCAAGGGCGGCCTGGGCGCAGTGACGATAATAGCCTGCGCTATGGTTGGAGCTATCGCCGGTACCTGCTCGGCGGCAGTAGCATCACTCGGTGGCATTGTGGTTCCCCAAATGGAAAAACAGGGCTACTCCCGGGGTTATGCTACCGGGATGCTGGCGGTGGCATCGGTACTGGGGCAGTTGATTCCCCCAAGCGTACCGATGATACTCTACGGCTTTGTTACGTATATGCCAATCACCGCCTGTTTCCTGGCCGGGGTGGGTCCGGGTATTCTTACCGTCGTCATTTACTGTATCGTTAATTATTTCATGGTACGAAATAATCCCAGCATCAAGGTGGCACCATCGATACCGTTTAAGGCACAGACCAGGCAGGTGGGAGTGTCTATTCGTAAAGGGTTTTTTACCCTGCTGATGCCCATTATCCTCCTGGGGGGTATTTACGGCGGTATCTTCACCACCACCGAAGCCGCTGTGGTGGCCCTGGTCTATGCCATAATCATCGGGATGTTTGTCTACCGCTACCTCAGCATCAAGATGCTCGGAAATATCTTTGTCTCCCAGTGTGTAACCACCGGAGTGGTCATTCTGATGGTTGTCTTTGTGATCATTTTAAGCCGGGTCATGACCATGCAGAATATTCCACAGGGCTTAATCGCGATGATAAGTGGCGTTACGGAGAATTATTATGTAACACTCCTGCTGATAAACGTCTTCCTCATCCTTCTCGGTATGATTGTTGACGATTTCACCGGCACCCTGCTGGCAGCACCTCTTCTGTTTCCGCTGATACAGCACATCGGGGTTCATCCCATTCACTTTGCCGCCATTCTGGGTACAAATCTGGGTTTGGGAAATGTCACCCCACCCACGGCTCCCATCCTCTACCTGGCGGCGCGCGTCGGCAATGTCAGCGTTGATAAAATGATAAAGCCGGCACTGACCTTCATGGTTTTCGGCGCCCTGCCGGTGGTGCTGGTCACCACCTACTGGCCCGACCTGTCGCTATTTCTGCCCCGGCTGATAATGCCCACGGTGATGGCAGGGCTGGGAGGATAAAGCTAAAAAACAGGAACATTGCTGAGAAGAGACGGCTGAATTCGCCATCAAGGCCTGTAATCGAGTACAATAAATAAGACCTTTTAATCTGTGGAATTATAAGGTAAAATATCGCCACAAGAACCAGGGGAGGGTAAAAAAATGACAATCAATACCTTAAACATTGTTGACGAGTATATCAGGACGCATCCCGGCTCACAGAAGTTACACGAACGAGCAATGGGCTTTTTCGCCGCCGATGGCGCCACTCACCAGGCCCGAGTTTTCGACCCCTTTCGACCCTACATCGCACGAGCACAGGGGACCCGCAAGTGGGACGTCGATGGTAATGAATATCTTGACTACGTCATGGGACATGGCGCCCTGATACTGGGGCACGCCCATCCGGCTGTTGTCCAGGCGGTACAGGAACAGGTGGCCAAAGGCACTCATTACGGGGAAAATCATGAGAATGAGGTGGCATGGGCGGAGCTGATTCAGCGCAACATGCCAGCAATGGAGAAGATGGAGTTCTTCCCCTGCGGCCAGGAAGCAAACATGATGGCGATTCGCCTGTCCCGCCTCTTCACCGGACGCAAGAAGATACTCCGCTTTGCGGAAAACTTCCACGGCTGGGGCGACGAGGTTGTTGTCACCAATACCCCGGGGGTAAGCAATGACTACGTTACCATGATACCCGGACATGATTTGCAGCTGCTGGAAAAAGAGCTGGCTACCAGAGAGTATGCCATAGTAATGGCCGAAGGTGGCGGCGCTCACATGGCCGGGCAGATTCCCTGGGACCCTGATTTCATCCGCAGTATCCCCGCGCTGGCGCGCAAGTATGGCACTATTTTCCTCATCGACGAAGTGGTCACCGGCTTTCGGGACGCTCCCGGCGGCTGGCAGTCCACCATCAGGGTCACTCCTGATTTGACCAGTCTGGGCAAGATTATCGGCGGCGGGCTCGGTGTAGGTGCATTTGGTGGTCGCGCCGATATTATGGATATGCTCAAACCCAAGGCCTCTCCACAGCCCTTCGCCCGACACTCGGGAACCTGGAACGCCAACCCGCTTACCGCGGCCGCCGGCGTTGCCGCCTGCAAGCTCTACCTTGATGGCAAACCGCAGCGACGGGCCAATGAACTGGGCGCTTACCTCAGAAAGAAAGGTAACCAGGCACTAAAGACTAAAGGATATGCCTGCCGGCTCTACGGGAGAACGATTGTCCATCTCTATCTTGGTCCGGCTGATTATGAACCGGCTGATGACAGCCTGCCCCCGACCAGCGATGTGGCAAAATTAACCTCCGGAGCCGCGCAGAAAGAAAGGCTCTGCCTGCATTTGCTTCAGAGAGGCATCGCTACTATGGGCGGAAGGTTCTTTGTTCTGTCCGGTATGCATACCGAAGAAGAGCTTGACCAGGCGGTGGATATCCTGATTTCAAGTCTGGACGCGATGTCAGCGGAGGGAAGCTTAACGTAGCCTTTCGCGGGTGGCTGCATAACTCGAGGGATATTCTTTAACCGGAACCCCGTCTCCCGGTATGTGGTTTTGCGTTTTCACACGTTCCGCATCACAGGTAAGGTGAAGTGAGGGACAATTTCAAACCGAACTGGTCGCTAATCTCTCTTCTGACCTCGCGGTATAGCTCTATGCACTCTCTGTTCGGCTGCCCGGCCGCCACATCAAAGTACTCGGAAAACTTTTTCCCGGCTGGCGGGCCCTTTAACCCGCTTTCATATTTGGCAAGCAGCGTATTCACGATTCTGTTCGCCTCTCTGCGACTCATACCCGCTACGGAATGAGCTATCGCGTTGCCGAAGATACTCTCTAAAGGGCCGGAATTGTCCACCGTTATGCCTCTCGATGGCGGAGCAATTTCAACAGAGCCGCCGGATACCACCGAGGCAATAATCGCCGCGCTGTATTCGTAATAACTCATCCTGGTCATCGGCCCGGCTACCGAATATACCGGACTGACCATTGGCAGTGCGCTATGGCGCGCCGTAGCCTGATTCGCTATGCTCCGTGCCCAAATTGTATCGCGATTGGAAGTCGTGCCCATTTCAATGGGGACGGCAAACGGATGTTGTGCCACACCTCGCAGGACAAGCAGGTCCACCGGATTATAGGCAGCGCTGACCACCGCCACGCCCGCCGGACCTCCGGCGAAACCACCCAGGATAACCCCGTTTTCAGCAAAGGTTAAATTCCCCACGGATTGCGCGTAGGCGACTTTATTTAACGCATCAAGGTCTACCTTCAACTCGTGGACTGTCCCTATTTCCAGGAAATCAGTCCTCGGGTTACCAAACCCGTGACCGGCAACGTGCTCTTGAGCCCTTATCGCTGAGGCTACCTCATTCACTACGGGCATTCCCGGACGCCCTGCCCGGCGTAAAGCCTCACGGGTCAAAAGTATCGTCCTGATGGCGCCCTCCGTCCCCAGAGGACTGCCCGCCACCAGCGGTTGTCCATCCAGATTGGTCAGGCAAGGAGCGGTAATCCCGTCCGAAAGGGGGTCCTCAGCATATGTTTTGACTATATTGATTAAATTTAACTCGCTGGAGACAGGGCCGGCTCCCGAGCCGGAACACCAGGGGGGCGTTTCGTCTTCCGGGAAACGCCGTGGCATCACTCTGGCGTCTTTTCCTTCACCATACACGGCATTAACGGGCGCCGATTCAAGGGCCCCTTCTATTTCCTCCCGGCTGAACAGGATGCGCCTTTCCGTATCAAGACAGTAGACCCCCGTATCAACGAGAAATTCCATGGCCGCTTCCCAGACCCTGTCCGCCAGGTCGTCATCTGCGGGGACCGGGGTCTGCGGGTCGTATTTAATACCGTACTTCTCCAGGACTTTGCGCAGATTGGGCACAAAGATACCAAGGTCGAAAT
>JABMRL010000169.1 GCA_013202615.1 Dehalococcoidia bacterium | reverse complement strand
GTACTATCACCGGAAGATAGCAGCGATGACGCTGAACGAGGCGAATCTGAAAAGGGCGTTTGAAGGGGCCGACGTCCTGGTGAATACCACCAGCGTGGGCATGGTTCCCGATGTCGACCGGACCCCTGTGCCGGGCAGTCTGCTCAATTCCCATCTGGCGGTTTCTGATATCGTTTACAATCCGTTGGAAACAAGGTTGCTCCGGGAGGCGAAGGCGGCCGGTGCCCGCACCATCAACGGACTGGATATGCTGGTGTGGCAGGGCGCGCTGGCTTTCGAGAAATGGACCGGCCGGAAGGCACCGTTTGAAATCATGAAACAGGCAGCCCTGAAGGCTTTGAGAAATGAAAAATAACATCGCCCTCGTTGGTTTTATGGGAACGGGGAAGACGGGCGTGGGCAGATTGCTGGCCGGGAAGCTGGGCAAGGATTTCATCGAGCTGGACGAACTCATTGAGCAGAGGGCGGGGAAGACCATTCCTGAAATCTTCCAGCAGGACGGGGAAATAGCTTTCCGCGAGCTTGAGATTGAGGCAACCCGTGAGGCGGCAGAGAAGAAAAACGCGGTGATTGCCTGCGGCGGCGGCGTTGTCCTGAATCAGATAAACGTTGACCGGCTTGGAGAGCACAGCGTGATTGTTTATCTGACGGCATCGCCGGAGACGATTCTGCAGAGGACGTCATCGGATACAGATGAAAGACCATTGCTGGTAGCCGAGGACAGGGCATCCAGGGTGGAGAAGCTCTTGAACTTCCGGCGGCCGTTCTACGAGCGTGCCGCTGACATAACCGTGGACACTTCCGAACTGGACGTGTCAGAGGTGGCCGGGCAGGTAATAACCGAATTGAGCGAACATGAGAGTAACGATTGAAAAAAGCGATATAAGAGGTAAAGCGACCGCTCCCCCGTCCAAGAGCTACACGATAAGGGGTCTGATGTGTGCGGCACTGGCTCGTGGCGAAAGCCAGATAGTGCACCCTTTGTACGCAGATGACACGGAAGTGGCGGTCAGGGTGCTGAGCGACATCGGTGCGGGCGTTGAGCAGTCGAAAGACCTCTGGCGAATCAGTGGCGGCGACCTTCGCCAGCCTGATGCTGACCTGTACTGCGGCGATTCGGCGGCGACGCTGCGGTTTATGACGGCCATTGGCTCGATATTACCGGGGAAATGCCGTTTAACGGCGGGCGCTTCGCTGGCCGGGAGGCCGGTCGGGCCGCTGGTGGAAGCGCTGCGGAGGCTCGGCGTGGACTGTTCTTCGGATAACGGCGTGGCGCCGGTAGTGGTCAGTGGGGGGAGGTTAAAAGGCGGGGAGACCGAACTGCCCGGCGATGTCAGCTCCCAGTTCCTCTCGGCGCTGCTGCTGGTATCACCGTTTGCCGAAGAAGGAATGCATATCAGACTGACCACGCCTCTGGAATCAAAGCCGTATGTAGCCATGACCCTCGACAGCATGGCAAGGTTCGGCATAAATGTAACCGCCTCAGCCAAGATGGACGATTTCTATACGGCGAAGCAGACATATCAGCCAACCAGCTATGAGGTGGAAGGCGACTGGTCATCAGCCTCTTATTTACTGGCGCTGGGCGCGGTTACGGAGGGAATGGAGGTGGAGAACCTGAACTCGCAGAGTCTGCAGAGTGATAGGGTCATGCTGGAGTTCCTGCGCCGGATGGGTGCGGAGGTTGAGGTTTCACCCGGAGCCATCAGGGTCAGGGGTTCAAAACTGAAAGCGCTGCGCGCCGATTTGTCCGACTGTATTGACCTGCTCCCCACCGTGGCCGTTCTGGCGGCGTTGGCCGAGGGAACCAGCGAGTTTGAAGGCATCGGCCGGGCAAGGCTAAAAGAATCCAATCGTGTGGCGGCTGTCCGGGAAGGGCTGGAACGGATGGGGGTAAAGGTTGCCGAGGAAGAAAATCGGCTGCTCATCACCGGCTCAAATCTGAAAGGTGCGGTCGTTGACAGCTACGATGACCACCGCATTGCCATGGCCTTCAGCATACTGGGGACGCAGGCGGGCAATACTACCATAAACGGCGCAGAATGCGTCAGCAAGACATTTCCCGAATTCTGGGATATACTAAAAAGCATTGGGGGAAGATTGAAGATAGATGGGTAACAGTCTGGGAAAGATTTTTAATGTCACCGGCTTTGGCGAGAGCCACGGCAACTGCATGGGGATAGTGGTTGACGGCTGTCCGGCGGGACTGCCCATCACCGAGGCGGATATCCAGCAGGAGGTGGAGCGGAGGCGACCCGGTGCCGCCGGCACCACGGAACGGTGGGAGCCGGACAGGGTGGAGATAATCTCCGGCATCTATGATGGAAATACCACCGGTGCGCCTGTCTGCATGCTCTCCTGGAACAAAGATATGGACTCCGGCGTCTATAAGAAAAATCGGTTTGCTCTGCGTCCCGGTCACGCCGACTACACTGCTTTCGTAAAGTACGGTGGATGCAACGACTTTCGTGGCGGAGGCAGGTTCTCAGGGAGGATAACTCTGGCCTATGTCATGGCGGGGACAATCGCCAGGAAATTAATCGGGCGCCTGGGCATCGATGTCTTCGCGCACGTCGTTGAAATCGGCGGCATCAAAGCCCGGGCGCAGGAACTGGCTGGCATTAAGGAAAACGCCGGTAAAAACCCGCTGTGGTGCGCTGACCCGGAAGCTGCCGACAGGATGACGCGTTTAATCGAACAGGCGAAGCAGGAGAAAGACAGCCTGGGCGGGATTATCGAAGGCATTGCCGTTAATTTACCGGCAGGGCTGGGTGAGCCCGTCTTCGATAATTTCGACGGGGAGCTATCGAAAGCCCTTTTCGCCATCCCGGCGGTAAAAGGAGTGGAGTTCGGTGCCGGCTTCGCCGTCGCCGGAATGAAAGGTTCCCAGAATAATGACCTTTATGATATAAAAGATGGCCGGATTATTACCCGGACCAACAACGCCGGCGGGGTGCTCGGCGGCATCAGCACTGGCATGCCGGTAGTCGTCAGGGTGGCCGTCAAGCCGACCGCCTCCATCGGTAAAAATCAGGAAACGGTGGATATTCAGAAGATGACAAAGACCGGTCTCGCGGTAACAGGTCGACATGATACCTGTATCGTTCCGCGGGCGGTGCCGGGGGTGGAAGCGATGATGGCGGTTACCATATGCGATTTTATCCTGCAGGCAGGACTTATACCGAGGGTGTTGTCATGAGTTTAGAAGAGCTACGGAAGCAGATTGATAACGTGGACGCCAGAATCACCGAGTTAATTGGCGAGCGGATACGCATTGCCGAGGAGATAGGCAGGGGCAAGCGGGCAAAGGGCCGGTCGATTGAGGACCGGGAAAGAGAAAAAAGGGTCCTGGAAAACGTCCAACGCATTGCCCGAGAGCAAAATATCGGCATTGGCGGGGAAGAACTGGAAGACATCTACGGGCGCATCATCGCTGCCTGTAAAAATAAAGAGGGCGTTACGGTTGCTTTCCAGGGCGAGGCGGGTGCCTACAGCGAGGAGGCCTCATTCCGTTTCTTCGGCACGTCAATTGAGAGCCGGCCGCGTGAAACGCTGGAAGAGGTATTCAAATCGGTGGAGGAGGGGGGGGTGCAATTTGGCGTGATACCGGTGGAAAACTCGCTGGAGGGGAGCATCAGCCGGTCTTATGACCTTATGCTGGAATCCAGCCTGCATGTTTGCGGCGAGACTGAGGTGAGAGTCATCCACTGTCTCATCGCCAGCCCTGGCGCCGGCTTGGATACGGTGAAGAAGGTCTACTCCCATCCCCAGGCGCTGGCGCAGTGCCGTAATTTCCTGAAGCATCTGAACGCGACGCTGATTCCCAGCTATGATACTGCGGGCAGCGTCAAGATGATTAAGGAACAGGGATTAACGGACAGCGCTGCCATTGCCAGTGCCCGGGCCGCAGAAATATATAACATGAAGATAATTGCCAGGGAGATAGAGGACAACCCGCACAACTTCACCCGGTTCTTCATCCTGGCCAGAGAGGACTCCCCGCCAAGCGGGAATGATAAAACATCGATTGTTTTTTCGACGAAGAACCAGCCCGGTGCCCTGTATGAGGCGCTCGGTGAACTTTCCCGCCGCAGCATCAATCTGACCAAGCTGGAGTCCAGGCCGACACGGCAGAAGCCCTGGCAGTACAATTTTTATCTTGATTTTGATGGTCACCGAGAGGATGCCGCCGCCCGCGAAGCGCTGGCAAATGTGGAGAAGTTCACAATTTTTCTCAAGGTGCTGGGCTCGTATCCGAAAGCGAAAAGATAGAACTGAGGTGTATTAGTGAAGGTTGCTATAGTCGGCGGTTCGGGAAAAATGGGGCGGTGGTTTGCCCGCCATTTACTGGCCGAAGGCAATGAGGTGATAATCAGTGGCCGCACCGAAAGCAAAATCAGGGAGGCAAAAAAGGAGCTTGGCGTTGACGCGGTCTCAAATGTAGAGGCAGTCAAAGACGCTGAGGTCGTATTGCTCTCGGTGCCGATTGATACCTTTGAGGACAT